>DAOVZP010000039.1 GCA_030635045.1 Bacteroidota bacterium
GATAAGACTTTCAGTTCTTCTTCAAGCTCCTTAAGCTCATCCTCCCGGAGTGCGGCAGCTTCAATCTCGTTATATTGAAAACTCAGATAATCACCTTCTGCACGCATTTCAGCTTCCTTTGCAATGAGTTGATCAAGATCTGCCCTGAATGCATTATAGCTTTGATGTGCTTCGGCATATGTGTTAAGCAATGTTGTGTTATCGGCAAAATTATCAAGTATGGCCATCTGGAATCCCGACTCATTCAGCATCAGGGTCTGATGTTGCGAATGTATATCGACAAGCCTGTGTCCCAGGGATGTTAAAACAGGCAGGTTTACAGGCGTATCATTGATAAAAGCCCTTGATTTTCCATGCTTGTTGATCTCTCTCCTGAGCACTGCATGTTCATCATAATCAAGGTCATTTTGGGTAAAAAAGCCTTCCAGGCCGTATCCACTTACCGAAAAGGTGCCTTCAATAACACATTTGTTATTTTTTTCAAGCAGGGCACCCGTATCTGCCCTTTTTCCCAGTATCAGCGACAGTGCACCGATCAGAATGGTTTTTCCGGCTCCTGTCTCCCCGGTGATCACTGTAAATCCGTTCTTGAATTCCAGTTCAAGGTCCTTGATCAGGAGATAGTTCTTTATGGAAAGATGTTTAAGCATATGATAGCAGGCATGAAAAACTAAAACAAATACAAAGGTAAATATAAAAAGAAATCAGACAGTAATTGCACAAGAAGGGAATGAAGATCAATTCATGATCTCATCATATCTCGAACTTTGTGAAGGGTCGAGTTTCTTCAGGATGTTCATCGCCCTGGTTTTTTCTGTGGAACTGCCTTCGGAGAATACATTGATAAACTCATCCCTTTTGGCATCCATGATCAGCTGGAGGAAGAACAGGTTTGGCCAACCATCTTTTATCTCGGCGAGGTAATCCAGGCTTTTCAGGATGGCTGCACGCCCTTTTTGTGAATCGTCATACATCTGGTCGAGTCCCAGGCGATGATATTCATACATGAATTTCCTGATCGGCTGATATGCGGGGTTCGAAAGGTTTTCCACTAACCAGTACCTGTTCTTCTGGCTCTCGAATGACTTCCAGCCCGCATAGCCCGCACTCAGGGCTGCATTTACGATGTTTTCGGCCTTTCCATAAAATGGCGTACCTCCATACATCGTATAAGAATCGAAATCGAGCCCCAGGAAGATATAAACATAATATGCCAGCACCGATGTCAGGTTTGACGTAAAGGTGTTCTCAATGAATTCGAGTGGCTGATATTCAACATACGTAAACTTGAAATCTTTGTCGATGTAGTTAAGAGTGGTCGAATTATAGGCTGAATTATAGATTGGCCGCTTAAGCGCCATATTGAGTTCAGCCGTGAATTCATCGCTTGATATCCTGCTTGTCACATTCAGCAATATGGTGCATTCAATGCGTTCTTCGATCTTAAAGCTGTACGAGGTCCACTGACGATTATTCATAAACTCGAAAACGGCCGTCCTGAGGGTTTCAAATACCTTTTTATCGGTTCCTTCTACCTGCTGTGTGTTGATCTGAACATTACAGTAGATTTCTTGCGCAAAGGACTGCATGCCTATCAGTACGCTAATCAGAAGAATGGCAATTTTCTTGTGTATTCTCAGTCGCATAAGCAAATAATATTACACTGATAACTCTTTGATCTTATCTACGATATCAATGGCTACATCAAGCTTTAATTTAAGATCATATTTTGTTTGCTGAAAGTCTTTGGTGATCAGGGTCACCTTGTTGGTTTCCACACCAAATGCAGCTCCCTCGTCTTTCGGTGAGTTTAAAACGATAAGATCAAGCTTTTTATTTTTCAGCTTCTTTTCGGCATTGGCCACAGCATCTTCAGTTTCAAGTGCAAAACCAACCAGGAACTGGCCCGGTTTCTTATTTTTGCCCATCTCTGCGAGGATATCTTTAGTCGGTTTCAATTTAAGCACCATCTCGTCACCTGACTTTTTTATTTTTTCCTCAGCAACGCTTTCGGGGGTATAATCAGCCACCGCTGCAGTCATCACAATGATATCTGCTTCTTCAAAGTTCTCCATGCATGCTTTATGCATTTCATCAGCGGATGTAACACCCACAAGGTTAATGCCTTCAGCGGCATTTAGGGCAGTAGGCCCGCTGATCAGGGTCACGTCCCCTCCCCTTTCTGCAAATTCATTTGCAATGGCGAATCCCATCAGTCCCGAGGAATGGTTTCCAATGAACCGAACCGGGTCAATAGCTTCGAAAGTCGGCCCTGCAGTCACCATTATCTTCTTAGCGGGGAAATCCCAGCCTTTGGTAAAGAATTCCTTCAGGATGCTTATAATGTTCTCCGGCTCCTCCATCCTTCCCGCACCACAAAGGCCACTTGCCAGTTCACCCTCTGAAGGGGCGATCAGCTGGTTGCCAAAGGATTGTAACTTTTCAATGTTTTGTTTGGTTGTTGGGTGCCGGTACATGTCAAGATCCATGGCGGGAGCAAAAAATACCGGGCATTTGGCTGAAAGGTAGGTTGTTAGTAAAAGGTTGTCTGCAATGCCACCTGCCATCTTAGCCAGCGTATTTGCTGTAGCCGGGGCAATCAGCATAAGGTCAGCCCACAGGCCTAATTCAACATGGCTGGTCCAGTCACCATCCACAGGGTTAAATGGTTCTGTAAGCACCGGCTGCCCCGACAGGGTTGCCATGGTCAGAGGTGTTACAAAATCATGTGCAGCCGGTGTCATAATGACCTGCACTATTGCATCTTCTTTTATGAGCAGGCGAACGAGGGGTGACACCTTATAGGCAGCAATGCTGCCGGTTACACCAATGATGATCTTTTTGTCTTTTAGCATTCAGTGCCTCCTGACGGCTTAAACAGGCTTGCTTTCTTCATCCATCTCATCATGAGGATCCCTGAAGTAGATCTGCTCATTCAGGAACTCATGAATCGAGATTAATGTTGGTTTTGGAAGGTGTTCATAGAACTTGGCGATCTCTATCTGTTCCCTGTTTTCAAATACCTCTTCCAGGTTGTCAGTTGTTGTGGCAAACTCGGCAATTTTCCTGTTCAGCTCTTCTTTCATCTCCAAACCGATCTGATTCGCACGTTTAGAAAGTACAGACACTGACTTGTATATATTACCGGATTGCTCGTAAAAGCGATGTTTATCCCTGGTTACTGCCGTTCTTTCTGTTTTTACCTTTTTATAATCCATTTTCTAAAATAATTTCTGATTTAATTTGCAAGCTTGTCCGTTGCATTTCGGTGCATGGTTTTTAACTCTCTCTGATATTTGGTTTCAGGAAACAGGTACATGATATCATTATAGATCTCGACAGCCTCCTGGTACCGCTCATCCTGCTTTTCATCAACACTATGTATAGCGTAGAAAAAATAGGATTTCATCATAAAATAAAATATCTGTTCCCGGTTCTCAGAATCGGGAAAGTCCTTCATCACAATTTCAAAAGACGTGATGGCCGCTTTATAATGTCTTGTCTTATAATACTGTATGCCTATTTCTGTAGCTTTTTTTTCAAGCTTGTCACGCAATTTATCAATAATATCATTACAAGCTTTAATTGAGTCACTTTGAGGGAATACATTAATAAAAATCTGCATCTCTTTAATAGCTTCGTAGGTATTGGTCTGATCCAGGCTGTAACGTGGTGAATCGAGGTAGTAGCAATATGCATTCATAAACATACACTCCTCTGCCCTGGGATTGGACGGGTAATTCTGTGCGTAGCGTTTAAAATAATAGCTTGCCAGAAGATAATCGCCCTGGTGGTAATAACAGTATGCATAATAATAATTGATAACCTCCAGCCGCTCAGTACCCCTGTAGATGGCGATCAGCTGATCGAAAAGTTGTATTGCCCTGTAATAGTCTTCTTTTTCATACAGGTCAATGGCCACTTCATACTTCAGATCATTATCACCGCTTTTCAATACCCTGGAGTGTTTTGAACAGGAAACAGTAAAAATTACACTTAAAAATAATAAGCCGAAAAGCCATCTTTGAAACATGCTGCAAAAGTAAGCTATTTATATTGATTTTTAAAACGTATTCTATTCTTGATTATTATGTAAGGAATTCATTTGCGGGTAAACCATAAATTAATACTTTTGCAATGATCAAATTATAAACCTAAAAAATAAACCGTGGATATTTTTGAAAAAGTAATAAACAGGCCAGGGCCCTTAGGAAAATACCGTGAACAGGGAGAAGGATATTATATGTTCCCAATACTTGAAGGAGAGCTGTCGAACAAGATGATATTTCAGGGTAAAGAACGGTTGATCTGGAGCCTGAACAACTATCTCGGATTGGGCAACCACCCGGAAGTAAGGAAAGCGGATGCCGATGCCGCTAAGGAATGGGGCATGGCTTATCCTATGGGTGCAAGGATGATGTCGGGGCATACTAAATACCACGTACAACTGGAAGAGGAACTTGCTGCCTTCGTTGGCAGGGAGTCTGCTTACCTGTTAAATTACGGTTACCAGGGCATGGTTTCCATTATTGATTCCATGGTTGACAGAAAAGATGTTATCGTTTATGATTCAGAAGCACATGCCTGTATCCTTGATGGTATGAGGCTGCACTTTGGTAAACGTTTCGTTTATCCCCATAATGACATACAAAACTTTGAAAAAGAGCTTTCAAGGGCTAAAAAGATCACAGATCAGACCGGTGGCGGCACCCTGGTGATCACGGAAGGAGTTTACGGCATGTCAGGTGACCTGGGTAAGCTTAAAGAGATATGTGCCCTGAAGGAAAAATATGAATTCAGACTCCTGGTCGATGATGCTCACGGCTTTGGTACCATGGGGGCTACAGGAGCCGGCACTGATGAGTTTCTGGGGGTTCAGGACCAGGTTGACCTGTATTTCGGAACCTTTGCAAAGGCTATGGCAGGCATAGGAGCTTTCGTGGCCAGCAAGAAAGAGATCATCAGCTACCTGAGATATGATATGCGTTCACAGATCTATGCCAAGTCGCTTCCAATGCCGATGGTGATCGGAGCCCTGAAAAGGCTTGACATGATCCGAAACAGCTCCGAGTATAAGGACAAACTATGGATAATTGTTAACGCTTTGCAGAAAGGCTTAAAAGAAAAAGGGTTCAACCTCGGCAATACCGAATCACCCGTAACGCCGGTTGTCCTGTCAGGAAGTGTTCCTGAAGCTACACAGCTAACATATGACCTTCGGGAAAACTACAATATCTTCTGCTCTATTATTGGTTATCCGGTTGTTCCGAAAGGAGTTCTTATCCTCAGGCTTATACCCACGGCAGTACACACCCTGGAAGATGTGAAATATACCGTTGATGCTTTTACTGTGATAAAGGAAAGACTGGAAAAAGGCATTTACAGCAAGGATCAGTTCAAGGATGTCACTGGCGGATAGGATCTTTTGACATGTCTGCGAGAAAGAAATACACATTTCTTTACCGTATCTACCGAAGAATGCGTTATCTGCGCTATGTGAGAAAATTGCGCAGAGAAGAGCGCAGGAGTGCAGACCGGGATTCGCGTGCTGTGGTAACCGAAAGCAAATCGATAGCAAAGGAACATCACAGGAAAGAACGTATTGCCGAAAAACATAAAAGGCGGCAGGAAAACCTGGACAGAAAAGAGATCAAAGATTCGCTTAAAGCTGATTACCTTCAAGACCTTATCGATAACAAAGAGCATTATGAAAGCCTGCAACAGGAAAGGCATGCCATGGTTGCTCGTGACAGGAAATTCAAAAGACATCGCCGCAGGAGGCTTCTCCGGTTTTACCTGAAAATCTGTTCAAGAAATGTGATCTTAGGCCTGAAAAACCTTAACCCGGCTAAGCTGCCGCAACTAATCAGGCATATCAGGAGAAATAAAGGCCAGATAAGGGAATTTGCTGTGATCAGCATACATTCCACCTTATTGTTTGTGGCAGCCTACCTGCTCATCTTCCTTATCATCCTGTTCACATCATCAATATCAGGTGTATTTTTCGACTACCGCTCTATCATTTACTATTATGAAGTATTATGGATGGTAAAACCTGAACAATGGTTCGGTGATTCAGTCAAGATGGTCTATGCCTCCGGCCCTATACTGGCCGGGGTCCTTGCCCTCTTTTTTGCTATAATCTTTTCGTATATCCGTACCGAAAGAGGGCTTGGAAAACTATTCCTTCTCTGGCTTTTAATCCATGGCTTTAATGCATTTTTTGGCTCTTTGCTGATCGGAAGTTTATTTGGACGTGGGTTTGGCTATGCTATTATCTGGTCTTTCATATCCGATACTGAAAAGGTGATCTACACAATCGTATCTATAACAGCCCTGATCCTGTTGGGGGTGTTCACGGCACGGTCATTCCTGATCTCAGCAAACAGTTACTACCGGCATCTTGAGAAGCATCAGCAAAAAAGATTCATCTGGGCGCAGGCCATCGTCCCGTTTCTTGCAGGAAATGCAATAATTGCCTTGCTTATGCTCCCTGAACTCCTGTTATATGACATTACTGTCTCTCTCTCGCTGGTGCTTACTATCATCCCCATTGCCATTGGCCATTGCTTTGCACATTCCTTATACTTCGAGGAAGAGATCATAAGAGTAAAATTTAATCTCAGAGTAATAGCATTCCCATTGATTTTCATTATCCTTTACCGTGTTATACTCGGATTTGGGATAATGATAGGCTAGTGTCATTGACACTTACAAGAAAAAGAGTCGGTAAAATTAATTTCAGAAAGAAGCCCTGGTATGAGATCAGTGCCTGATCATTTTCTGTTGTACAAGCTTACCATCCAACATTATCTTAATAATGTATGTTCCTGCATTTAGCTTGCTCACATCAACAAATGCCGTATTTGTTCCACCGGCATTCGACTTGTGACACAATTCCCCATTCATTGAGTATATGGTGATATCCCCGATCGATTGGTTTGCTTTTAGCTTTAAATAATTTCCGGATACCGGGTTAGGATAAATACTGAATGTTTCAGCAAGAGGTTCGTCGATATCAAACATTATCTTGACGAGTTCCACGTCCTGCACGGTTGCCTCCCTTCCGTGAACGATAACATTATCGAAGGTCTGTGTATAGTAACCCGTCTTTGAATAACGGATACTGTAAAAGCTTTCAAAGAGGAGCCTGTGATAGTTACCACCCGGCAGTGATGAATATACCCAGGAGCTGTCACTTTCATGATTGAGCACAAAAACCTCTGCAGTTATGGCATCGCCTGTTGCTGAATCGGTTATCTTTCCCCTTACTCCAAATAAGCACTGTTCCATGTAATTCAGAAAGGATTTGTAATTGTAATTCCAGTGGGCAGGTAACTGACTGGCAGGTATTAGCTTCACGTCGGAAATTTCGAGTGTGAACTCCCTGCACTGATGAAAATAATTCATATAATCCTGTCGTCCGCCGGCAATTGAATACCACTGATAACCATTCGTTATGCCATTGTTGTATCCTGTCATATAACCTCCCGGCGCATTTGCATGTACGGTATCGGCATATTCACGGCATACATATACCCACCAGTTATTATCAGCTGCAAGGGTTGACCATGTATCCCAGGGGTAGTTACACACCTCTGTACCTCCATGTATGTTAGAGGACATAACGAAATTATGTTCTTCAGCAAAATTCATAAAGTGCACAGTTTCTGTTTGCCATGCATTCCCGTCAGGGTGCGGGCCATCTTCCGGATCAGGATAATTCCTGTTAAGGTCGACTCCCATGGCATTGAAGCGTATTGCCCCATAAATACTGGAATTCCCGCCGTGGTATGCTCCATCAGGGTTTGCGAGGGGGTTTATGTAGATGTCAATCTCATCGACAAGGTTCGTAAGCCTGGCATTTGTTCCATATCCATTGAGCAGGTAATCAATATATCGGAGCATAAGCACATAACCAGTGGTTTCATCACCATGCATGGTGGAAGTATATAAAAACTCCGGTTCACCTTCTGACTGGCTCACATTGTCAGTGATCCTTGCTACCAGGAGTTCCCTACCCTCATTAGTTGTGCCAATACTGAATACATCGCAGAGTTCCGGAAAATCTGCTTCAAACTGGTACATCATATCGACATAGGCGTCATAGGTCGGGTAGAAATCCCAGGAATCTATGTTCTTAACGCCTTCTTCATCCAGCATCCTGGGATGATGCAATGTTCCGGGGTGCTGCAGTATCGTGTATGTAATTCCCCGATTCATAAATTCACTGAACCCTTTCTTGTTTGCATATGCAAAAACCTGCATTTCCGGAGTAACATTATCGATGGATATCGCACGCGATACGGATTGCAGGTCAGTATCGGTATTCACATCAAATGTGAAGTATACCTCACTCCTGTCTTTAAAAATGTTATCTATGTCCTGAGCAATAGCAAATGCTGTAAAGCTGAGTAATATTGAGATCAAAATAGTTTTCCGGAGCATAATTGAATCAGTTTAGAGTGCAAAATTACTATAATTTTATCTTATTAACCAGAGTGGCTATTTTATTATAGGTTGCCTTATTCGCTTTAACCAGTGGAAGCCTTAGATTGTTGCCAGCGATCCCCATGGCATCGAGGGCAGCCTTTATCCCTGCCGGGTTACCATCCTCAAACAGCGCCTCTATCAACTCCAGGAGTTCATAGTGCATTGGCCTTGCTTCTTCATAGTTCCCTGTACGTGCAAGGTTTACCATTTGGGAGAATTGCCGGGGAAATGCATTTGCAACCACAGAGATCACCCCGTCAGCTCCCAGTGTGAGCATTGGATAGGTCAGGGCATCATCGCCGGACAGGACTGAGAATCCTTCTGGCCTGTTCTTTATGATCTGCATGACCTGGCCCAGATCACTGGAGGCTTCTTTGATACCGGCAATATTGCCAAATTCATTGGCCAGCCTAAGGGTTGTTTCTGCACTTATATTTGAGCTTGTTCGGCCCGGTACGTTATAAAGTATCACGGGAACCGGACTGGCGGCAGCAATGGACTTGAAGTGGAAGTAAAGTCCTTTCTGGTTCGGTTTGTTGTAATAAGGTGCCACAGAGAGGATGCCGCTGATACCCTCAAAATCAATCGATTTCAGGGAGTCAACAATGCCCTGGGTATTATTGCCGCCAACCCCGATAATTACCGGAACTTTTCCATCATTTACTTCGAGGATATGATTAAGGACAGCATTTTTTTCGTCGGCTGACAATACGGGAGCTTCACTGGTAGTTCCCAGTGCCACCAAAAAATCAACTCCTCCATTTATTACATGCTTTGTCAGCTTGCCCAGGGAGGTAAAGTCGATGGTACCGTAATTATGAAAAGGTGTAATCAGCGCTACACCGGTACCCTTGATCGTTTCAGCTTTCA
>DAOVZP010000319.1 GCA_030635045.1 Bacteroidota bacterium
CCACCCCAGACCATAAGTTTCAAAGGAATGTTGGTGTAAAAATAAGTGAGGTCGGAAACAAGCATAAAAAGCTTTTTGGTGGTATAACCCGACTTTTTAAGCCTTCTTTTATGGTGTTCCACAACAACAAATGCAACATCGTTGGTATGCCAGAGCAATAACTGGTCTATAAAAACGAAGTGGATGGTATTCTCCAGCAGTTTGCTGATGATATCTTTTTTAATCAGCCTGAAGGAAGATCCTTTTCCGGTTCCTTCCAGAAGCAATCTGGATGTACGCCTGACCGACCGGCTGCCAATATTCCTTATCCTCGAATGCTGCTTCCTGGTGAACACCCCGTATACGATATCGGCATCATCCTCTTTTTGCTTATTTATCAGCTTCACAAGTTCCTCCGGGGGATGTTGCAGGTCGTCGTCGATGGTGATGATAAATTCACCGCGGGCAAAACTGAAACCACAGATAGTAGCATTATGCTGCCCATAATTTCTGTGTAGCTTGATGGCAGTAATAAGTTCCGGATATTCCTTCTTCATTTGCTGCAAAACCTTCCAGCTGTCATCCCTGCCACAATCTTCAACAAAAATAATCTCAAATGCAAGCTCGAGCTGCTCAAAAACTGCCTTCGTCCTGCTGAACAACTCCTCAAGTGTATCTTCACTGTTGAATACAGGAACAATTACTGAATAAGTGGGTTGAGACATCGGTTTGTTGTTTGCTTAAACAAATATATGATAATTCCCCAAAACCAATTCGAATATCGTATATCAGATCTCAAATATCGGATATCGGATATCGCACATAAAATGGTACATGCTAAATGGGGCATGTTAAATGGTACATGTAAAATGCCGAATGGCCAATGAAGCATCGCGCCTCACTACCGTACCACCGTTCCCATATCAATATTGGTTCCTGATATCCATCGTGACTCATCAGAAAGCAGGAAAACAATAGTATTGGCAACATCCTCCGTTTCGCCAATCCCCATGGGGTATTTGGCCATATATTTTTGAAGGGAATCATCCACGATTTCGGGATTTGCTTCCTTTGCAGGATCTGTGATCAGAGGTGTATTTACAAGTCCGGGGGAAATGCAGTTTACCCTGATATTACGATCAACAAGTTCCAGTGCAAGTGTCCTTGTGTATGCTTCGACAGCACCTTTTGAGCCGGCGTACAGTGAACCCCCAAAATATGGGCTGCGGGTAACAACAGATGACATCATGATTACAGAGGCTCCTTTGTTGAGTTTTTTCTTTTGTAAAATGGCTGCAGTGAGCAACACAGGTACCCTGAAATTGATCCCGAACATCTTTTTAATATCATCCTGGCGGATGAATTTCGCCGGAGTGGGGCCTACGATGCCTGCGCAGTGCACTACACCGTCGAGGCCTGGAAGTATCTCAGTGAGGGCAGCCCTGTCTTCGTCTGCGGTCAGGTCGCCGCTAAGCATTTTATGCCCATCACCAATCAGGGATCCAAAGGTTTCTTTAAGCTTTTCCGTATTACGGCCGGTGATGATAAGTGCCGCACCCTGCCTGCTGATGCTGATGGCAGCCTGCATTCCGATCCCGGATGATGCCCCGGTTACCAGAACGGATTTTCCTTTTAGATCACAAAACGACATATTGTAAAGATTTAAATTTCAATCACTTCCGGACAAAAGACCTTATCCGTTTTAAGCACTACGCTGCCCCATGAAAGCCCGACACCGAATCCTGAGAAAAGGAACTGAAGCTCTTTATTGGCAATTTCACCTGCAAGCGCATGGGCAATTGTCAGGGGTATGGATGCCGAACTTGTGTTTCCATATTCTCCAATGGAATAAGGATACTTTTCAGGTTCGATCTTAAGTTTCTTTCGTATCGACTCGTTCATGAGCTTATTGGCCTGATGCATCACAAAATAGTCGATATCATCCAATGAGATACCGGCATATTCCAGCAACGCCCTGATGTTAGGAGCTACTTCCCGCAGGGAGAAGTTGAATACTTCCATTCCGTCGAGAGCAATATGAAAGCTGTTCCTCACAATACCCTCAGATATCTCCTTATATTCAAAGGAACGTTCTTTGGAAGCAAAATTCCTGATCCCCCCGTCGGGGATAATGATAGCCTCATATCCGGCACCGTCGGTCTGCAGGTTGAAGCTCATATCAGAAGCTCCGGATTTAAACTCCAGGGCTGTGGCTGTACCTGCATCCCCGAAGAGCGGGTAGGTGCTTTTGTCTTTGTAAGATGTATTTTGGGTTGACACATCACCCACGAGGAAAAGGCCTTTCTTTATGGCTCCGCCGGTCATCATCCTTCCCATCACCGAAAGGCCGTAAACGTAACCTGAACAACCCAGGCTGATATCAAGGGCAACACAAGATTTAGGCAGGCCTAAACGGTCTTGCAAAATACCGGCTGTGGCCGGGATCAGGTAGTCACGCGACTGCGAAACAAAAATGAGCAGTTCAACGTCTTCAGCATTCCATTCCAGTCCTGCCAGCAGGCTTTCAGCCGCTTCAAAGCAAAGGTCTGAAGTAGCCATGCCCGCATCGGCAACACGTCTCTTCTCAACACCTACGGTTTTGATAAAGGTTTCCTGTTCTTTTTCGGAAAGTAATTCATAATCCCTGTTACTGACTTCCTTTTTAGGTACGGAAGCAGCGATACCTGCGATCCTGATATCCGGGATGCTGAAAATTGCCATCGGCTATATTAAGCGGCATTTGCCTTTGATGAAACCAAATTATAAAGGTCCTGTAGCTTCTTTGAGTTTATGAGTTCGTCAGCGGAGATCACCACATCGTATTCCACATTCACATGGGCAATGAAGATCAAGGCATTGATCGAGTCCCAGGTCAAATGCTCACGGATTACACTCTCCGGCTTTAAATTGCCGGTTTCCATATCTTCAAACTCCCCTTCGACCCTGGTAATAAATTCTTCAATTGTAATCATGACGATCGTCTGTTTTTTGCAAAATTACATAAAAAGTTTTGAGTTTTGGGTGTTGAGTGTTGAGTTATTGAAGATATCCGATATTTGATATTCGATATCTGATACTCAAAAGAATCGCTAACTTTGTGCCCCATGTCATCAAAAAGCAACA
>DAOVZP010000049.1 GCA_030635045.1 Bacteroidota bacterium
AAACGAAGCCGGGATACCCCATGCAACCCATAAGGACAAACGCAGATTCAGGAACAGGCCAAGTGATATCAGTACCAGTAAAAGGCCTATTCCTCCATTTCTATAAAGCAGGTTAAGCCTGTCGCCCAACATATCAAGGTAGTCATACGTCGTTTCCAATTTTACTGCATCATGCAGCGTATTGAATTCGGCGATATAATTATCAAGAAATGCTGAGATCTCTGAAAGATCTTCATCATTGAGTTTGAACACCTGGAAGGAGATACTTTGCTTGCCATTCATGAATGCGCCACTCGGAACATCGGCAAATTTCATCTTTACCTGGGCCACGTCGCGGATGCGCAGGTACCTGCCATCGCTGTCGGCCCGGAGAATGATCTCCCCGATCATATCAGGATCATAGGTTTTTGCCCTTGAGCGGATCAGTATCTCTTCTTCATCAGAACGGATCGTACCTGCGGAAATATCCCTGTTATTCATGGCGATCGCCAAAGAGATCTCGCTAAAAGTGAGCTTATGCCTGAGCAGATCTTCTTCTGATGCTTCCACGGAGATCTCCAGGGCCGGATAGCCGGATACCTGTATCTGCGACATCACCCCTGAATTATACAGATCGATCTCAATGTCATCAGCATACTTTTTAAGTGTCAGGAGGTCGACATCACCCACAAGACTCATAAAGAGCGCATTACTTCTGCTTCTAAGCTTATAAACAACAGGCTTTTCCGCATCAACAGGAAAAGAAGTAATTCCGTCGACTGCATTTTTAACCTCCATCAGTGTTTCATCTATATCGTAATCACCGGTGGTAGTAATCCTGACATTGGCAAAGTTTTCGGATGAAGTGGAATTAATCCACTTGATACCAACGATGCCCCTGGTGGCCTCTTCTACGCGCATGGTAACCCCTTCTTCCATTTCCTTGGGAGATGCTCCCGGGTAGACAACACTTACCACAATATCGGTGGTGGACCGGGCAGGAAAGAATGACTTTTTCATGTTCATCAGACTAAAACCACCGGCCATTATCAGGATGGCAATGATCAGATTGGCATAAAAAGGATATTTTACAAATGTTGTAACTAATTTCTTGATCATGATCTGCTCTATTTAGATAAATTGAAACAGCGAATTCAAAGGTTTAATAAATCTCAACGGTGGCACCTTCCACAACATTTATCAGGGGTTCAACCACCACATGTACACCCTCATCAAGTCCGTTGATGATCATGCTTTGCTGGTTTATCTTAAGGATGTTTACCTCAGCTTTCCTCAATGTACTATCATACACGACATAAACCATATTGTTATTGAAAACCGCCCTGCGTGGGATATCCATAGCGTTGCCGGTGATCTCACCATCGAAAGATGCCTTAAGGTATTGTCCTTCATAAAGCGGATTCTCTGAATTATTTTTCACACTGATGAAGATGCTCACTGATTGAGTG
The DNA here is from genome assembly GCA_030635045.1 of Bacteroidota bacterium. Lineage (GTDB taxonomy): Bacteria > Bacteroidota > Bacteroidia > Bacteroidales > B18-G4 > B18-G4. Next base: position 1,449 of record DAOVZP010000049.1, read on the forward strand.
CTGCGGTCGACATAATCAGCTTTCCTGATAACAATTCCTTTCCATTCAGATGATCCATCTTCGGATGTAACCATTACCTCATCACCCTTATCGATCCACTTCACATCAGTCACACTTACCGGCAACTCAAGTTCAAGCATACCGGTGTTGATGATCCTGGCCAGGCGGCTGCCCGGATTGGCAATTGAACCAACTTCCAGCATTACCTCTGTGAAAGTTCCGCTGAAAGGAGCATAGATACTGTGCTTACCAAGTTGTATCTCATTGCTCTTAATGGTAAAATAATCGTTGAGGATATTCCTGCTTGCCAGAAATATACGTTGCTGATCGGAAGTAATCTCAGGCAGCTCGGGCAATGGCTCATAGATCTTCAGTGCATCGAAAAAATCCTTTATCATCTGATAATCTTCCGGGTAGTCGATCTTAAAATCGGGCAGGATGTTGGCAATACTGTTCTGAAAACGGCTTTTGGCTGCCTTCAGGTTATAGTCAGTGATCTCATCATAGATCCTGATGAGCAGATCGCCCTTCTTAAAACGTTGTCCCTTTTTAAGGGGAACATTCCCGGGAAGAATCTCACCCTGCACTTCTGAGATGATATCCACATAACTTTGTGAACCAAGCCTGCCGGTTGAAGTAACGGTATAGCTTACTTGCTCATACTTAACAGGATATACTTTCACTTTCCTTGCAACATCCTCAGGGATCTCAGTTTCGGGGGTCTCTTTAAGACTTGAGAAATACGACATAGCCATGTATGATATGAGTAGTATGGCAATGATAGAAACGACTACGATTATTTTTCTTCGCATGACTTCTAAATTATGATTAGCATTATTGTTTTTTCAAAAGTTTATTGACCGTGCAGATCAGAAAATCTTCCGGTTGTGATGAATAATCCTCGCGTATACTTTTAACCGTCTCGGTAATGAGTGCCTGAATATACCTGACGGTCATTCCATGATCACACACTTCGAACTCATTTTTTTTCACACCCTCTTCAATAATATCACTCACCAGTTGATTAAAGGCTTCTTTGAAAGCTCCGGCAGCGATCTCAGCCTGAAAACGCTCGTCGAAAGCCGGGCTTTTACTTTTATGTATCTCCCTGAATTTGGTGAAATTGATACTGATCATTTCCTCCATCTTTGCACTTGCAGAGTCAAGGTTCTTGATCTTCTTTTCGATCATCACTCTTCTTGCTTTCGCTTTTCTGCTGATTATGAAATAGAAAATATCATCCTTAGAATCAAAGCATCTGTAGATGGTTTTCTTACTCATACCAAGTTCAGCAGCAACATCATCGACAGTGGTTTTTTTAAACCCGAAATGCAGGAAATGCCTTTTAAATGCATCTGCGATCTCATTCTTTTTTTTGATATCTGCTTTCATGATTCACAATTGTACTTCTCAATTTCGCCTATGTGCTTTCTGAGGGAGTACCTCCACTTCAGGCCAATTGAAAAATATTGGAATGCAAAGAAACTAAAAACTAATTTAGTTTCCAATAAGAATAGTATAAAAATTGTTAATGTGGGAGGAATGATCTATAAATAATGTGAATCAAGGGTTGACATAGCTCCTTTTTTACCACAAAGGACACAAAGGATTTCACAAAGGTCACTAAGGCTATGTATATCACTCCCTTAGGACCATTTTTCGAATATTGGACAATACCAATAAGCCCGGCTTACAAGCTGATAGCTTTAAATAAGTGATTATATCCGCTATGTGTATCAGTTAATACCGTATTAAGAAATTTCTCTAAATTCATAAAAGCATTTTTTCCTTTGCGGTTCCTTAGCGTAGTACTTTGTGTGTCCTTTGTGGTTAAATAAAATTCCAACTCTTGATTCGCATTAATAATTATTTAAATGTGATAAGTTCCAGATAATAACATATGATAATCATTGACTATTAGCATAAAAACAACTACATTTATGTCAACTAACTGAACTAAATCTACTCGATCATGAAGGCTATTGAACTACGACGGCTGTTCATTTGCATGGCTATTCTCCTTTTCACTCATTTTACTTTTTCCCAGAGTGTTTCATTTTCGTACATCTATCCTGCAGCGGGAGCAAAAAATTTTAACCCCGAACAAAATATTATTCTCAAATACCCGGCCGGGATTGAGCCAGGATCAGTCAGCACGGAAAAGATCCTGATCTACGGATCAGAAAGCGGGCCGGCAGAATGTACATATATCATTAGTAAAGATCAAAGTACAGTAATCTTTAAGCCGCTTAATCCTTTTTATCCGGGTGAACGCGTTCATGTTTCATACGCTGGCGGAATAACCACATCGCAGGGCATTAAACTGACAGGTTTTGAATTTGACTTCTATATCATTGGTCATGACAGGGATGTGATCAACGCCCGGCTCAGGGACCTGGATTGTGGGTATGAGGATCAGGTTCAACAGATGCCACAGCACAGGGCACATCTTGTTCCTCAAAAAGACAATAACCTGCCACCTGACTATCCTCCCCCAACAGTATATGCTTATGCTGAGCATGACGATAGTTACTTCTTCATGAACCTTATGTGCCGGAATGCCAGCTTACCCTGGAAAAAGTATATTACGATCATCGACTCCTACGGGACACCGATATTTTACGACAAGAGTAATTTAAACCGGCATAACTTCAGCATGCTGCCAGATGGCTCACTCTGCTATTCAATTTCAACCAGTCCCAACAGTAGCCGCGAGAAATATTTTATTATGGACAGTGCTTATGTTGTGGTTGATTCTGTTAATACAGGGAATGGTTATATCCTGGATTCGCATGACATGCTTTTGCTAAACAATGGTCATTACCTTGTAATGTCATATGACTCTCAGCCGGTTGACATGAGCCTTGTGGTTCCGGGAGGCGATCCGGAAGCTGTTGTTACAGGCCTTGTAATACAGGAAGTAGATAATGAAGAGAATGTCTTTTTTCAATGGCGCAGCTGGGACCACTTTGAGATCACCGATGCCACCGATGATATAAACCTGCTGGCACAGAACATAGATTATGTTCATGGAAATGCCTTTGAGATCGACCATGATGGACATATATTGCTTTCGAGCAGACACCTTGATGAGATCACTAAGATCAATTTCAATACGGGCAATATAATCTGGAGATTTGGCTTGAATAGCAAAAACAATATGTTCCAAATATATAACGACCCTCTTGGATTTTCCCATCAACACGATATTCGCCAACTTCCAAACGGGCATTATACTATTTATGATAATGGCAATCTGCATGATCCGCCAATTTCACAGGCGCTTGAATATGCAATTGATCAGGACAACCTTATCGCTACACTGTCCTGGGATTTTCAGCACCCAAACCAAATATATGCCAGCGCAACAGGAAGTTTCCGAACCCTTGCCAATGAAAGGGTGATTGGATGGGGAGCGACCTTTCCTATTGCGGCAACAGTTTTGGATGATAACAACGACTTTTTACAGCAAATATATCTTCCGGACTATGTCAACTCCTACAGGGTTTTAAAATACCCCTGGAAGACCAGTGCGTTTGAAACTCAGGATATTTTGTCACTTGGCAACTATTCCGGCTACTCCGGCTGGAAAGAAAACAAATTGTATATCTTCAACACTTCCAGTCAGGTAGTCTCGATTACCAGCATTCATCATCATCTTTCTGAATTCGAAATTTTAACTGAGTTCCCTGTATCCATTTTTCCGGGTTCTTATAAGAGCATTGATATTGGTTTTGATCCTTCAACTTCAGGTGAATTTGCCGACAGGTTCACTCTAAACTTTGACAACGCTGACAATACCAGAAGAATTGCCAGGCAATTACAGGTACAGGGATATTATGATGAGCAGATCCCTTCTGTATTTTTCAACCCTGCCCATGGCACTTCAAACGTTAACCCGGGTACTGAAATCATCATTAACTTCGATGTGCCGGTTAGAAAAACATTTGGTGGTGATATCCAGAATGAGGACATTCCAAATTTATTTGATTTTAAAGAGACATTTTTCAATGGATCCGAGATTTCCTTTAGTGGGACCATAAATGAGGAAAAAACACAAATTACGATTGTACCCGACGAGATGCTGATGGAAAATCAACAGTATTACATAAAACTCAAGCACAATCTTATTGCCAGCTATGAAGGAAACATTATCAAACTTGATGAGGAGTGCTATTTCACAACAGGTATTTCAACCAGCATACCGGATTTAAGTAGCGATGAGATCACAGTTTCCCCAAATCCATTTAATGATATGCTGTTTATACGTTGTACAGGGAAGTCAGAAAAGAACATCCGAATTTACAATGCTGCCGGCCAATCTGTTATTGACAGATTGACCAATAATTCTCAAATGGACATCAACATGAGCAACCACCCTCCGGGTGTTTACTATATCAGGATATTCGATCAGGAAAGCGGGGCATATAAGGTTTTTAAAACCATAAAACACTAATACAACCCTATTCCTTCCACTCAGGCATCCTTCCCGGTGTCCAGGGAGCGCCAATGGCATCAAGTTCAGCTTCGAGTGCTTTCAGTTTAACCTCAGCAATATTCCTGAGCTCTTCCAATATTGGCGGGAACTCCTCAGCCAGGATATCATACATCTGCATTTGTGTTTCCGACACGCGGGATGTTGATCCCCAGTGAGAATAAACCAGTGCCCCCACCCTTTCGTTGATGGAAGGTGAAGCAGGCCAGTTCTCTTCCCTGCTGGCTTCCGGGCTCTGCCCATAAAACGTCCAGCGGATATCATCAAGTTGAAGTTCTATTTCTGTAGCTTTAGCCAGAAGTTCAGCAGGAGCATCCGGTGTATTGTTTATGGCCTGCTTCACATACTGCGTCCTTTTGATCAGGTTATCCGTAATCTTTTGGGCAGCATTAATGGCACGTGTAAGCCTGGCTGTCTTTTCCTGAAAAGCCAGCAATTCAGCCAGATCAGGTGCAGGTAATGTCACATTATTCAGCACCACTGTATTGAACTCAACCGCTTGTACCAATTCACTAACTTCTCCACCAACCCATTCTGACAGGCTGACAAAATATTTACCTGGCATAACAGCCATGCCGTCACGGTCATTGGCCATCGGATCATATTTGTCGTTTCTGAGCCTGACACTGCTTTTTGCAGGATACCTCAGGTTCCAGGTCATACGGTTCAATCCCTTTGAATATGGCTTATTGATGTTCCTCACTATATTGCCATCAGCATCGGTAATGGTAAAGATCAGGTAAGGCTTCACCTCTTTCTCTTCAGCCCTCAGTTCCTCCATGCTTGGAATGGGAATAGGTTTTTTATCCTTGATCAGCTTTTTTTCTTCCTCTTTCCGAATCTGTTTCAAGGTTTTAGGAGCTTCTTTTACATAGTATGTAATTACTGCTCCGAAATCAGGATTCTTAGAAAAATAAGGTGTCGACCCCTGTCCGTACCTTCCCCTTGTCATGGTGTACATCAAAGCATCCTTTACCGGGAAGATATATGCGGCTGAGTCAAGAAGTTCCTTGCTGAGAACACGAAGCGGTGAATAGTCATCAAGAATGTAGAAACCACGTCCGAAGGTTGCAAGCACCAGGTCGGTTTCCCTTTCCTGTATTACCATATCCTTTACAGCTACAGAAGGCAAGCCTGATTTGAGCTGTGTCCAGATCTTACCTCCATCGATGCTGAAGAAGACGCTAAATTCTGTACCCACAAACAACAGTTCCGAACGCTCAATATCCTGTTCAATAGTATGTACAGTTCCATTTTCGGGAAGGTTCCCGCTGATGGAAGCCCAGGTCTTTCCTTTATCATTACTTTTCAGGATATATGGTTTAAAGTCGTCACGCTTATGGTTATCAAATGAAGCATACACGATATTTTCGTCGAATTTATCAGGAAGGATATCACTGACATAAGTGTACTCGGGCACCCCGGGAAAGCTCTTCACCTGCTGCCAGTTTTCACCGGCATCTTCTGTAACTGAGATCACCCCATCATCGGTGCCGACATAAAGCAGGTTTTCCTTAATACCTGATTCTGCCAGGGAAACCGCCATCCCAAAGAGGGAGGTAGACACATCTTTTTGTACGGCATCCACACCCCAGAAGCGATCCATCACCGGCCAGGTATTCCTGTCGACCTGTGCAGTTATATCGTCGCTGATCACTTCCCAGTTATCTCCGCGGTTATCACTTCTGAATACTTTGTCGGCTGCTATATAAAGCCTTGTACCTGAGTGCGGGCTGATGATAAACGGGGTGTTCCAGTTCCATTTATAGGTATCTTCTCCTTTGCGGGGCTGGGGTTTGATCCCGGTTCCCTGTCCGCTCTTTTTATCATAGCGGGTGATGTTTCCGTATTGATACTCCGAATATACAATATCAGGATTGTCGGGGTCGATGGCCTGCCAGAACCCGTCACCACCCAGGGTTACCACCCATTCCCCCTGGCTCACGCCCTGGCGGCTGGTATTCTGTGAAGGACCTCCATAACTGTTGTTGTCCTGTGTTCCTCCGTATACCCAGTAGAAAGGCCAGGTATTGTCAACATTTACTCTATAGAACTGCGTAACCGGGAGGTTTGTCTTAAAGATATAATTTTTCCCTCCGTCGAAGCTTTCATAAACCCCTCCATCGCCACCGATAAGAAAATGCTTTGTGTCTTTAGGATCGATCCATAAGGCATGGTCATCCACATGGCGGCTGTTGTTACCTATACGATTCCAGGTTTTACCTCCATCAAGAGTAACATGAGAAATTGTTTCTACAGAGTACACCTTATCGACATCTACCGGGTCGCAGAAGATCTCGTTATAGTACTGCCCGCTGGCATGATGGCTGCCCATTTTTTTCCATGATTCACCCCTGTCGGCAGTGCGGAAGAAACCTCCGCTTTCTCCTGCAGCCTCAATGATGGCATAGACCACATCAGGGTTTACCGGTGAGATGGCCAGGCCGATCCCACCAACATCGCCACCCGGCAGGCCCGACTTCAGTTTTTTCCATGT
>DAOVZP010000064.1 GCA_030635045.1 Bacteroidota bacterium
AGAAGCTTAAGCCTTTTACGATGGCTCAGCTTACTGTATTTCTTGCCGGCCACGCCTCCGCCACCGGCAAGGCTCAGCACATTATAGTTTACTTTCATGCCAACCGCTGCACAGCGGTCCATGTATTCTTTGCGCTCTTTAAGCGTTTTGCCTTCGATAGTCTGATAAGGCGACATCATATTGAAGCCCTTTACCACCTCCTCCTCTGCCAGGCCGGGCTGTACAGGAGAGTAATTATAAAACCCGAAGGGGATGAATGGCAGTCCTTCAACGATCAAGCCACCGCTTACACGGTCTATCTTCACTGCATTATACCGGTCTTCGAGGATGACTACCTGAACTTTATCTGCATAGACCCACTTCCCATTTTCATTATAGGAAACCGTTACCTCATTGCTTCCTGCATGAAAGCCGGCACGGGGAAAGTCGAAAATATTGATCTGCCCCGCTGTGACTAACGCTCTTTTGAGTAAATGTTCATATTCAAAGACGATATCAACCGTGGTGGTCAATTCCGATTTTGAAGCAGGTATCCACACTGCTACCTCCACCGACTCCTCAGTGGTATAATAATCGTAGCGGCTTACCGCTTTGTAAACATCCCTCGACAGCAGATCAGCTGAACATGCAACAAACAATATGAGCAGGATCAGGGAGGAGAGAAAATATTTTAAAGATATTGATCGTTTCATTTTTTAATTACCAGTTAATTTCACAATCGAGCCATTCGCCCAGGGCATTAAGCACTTTCTGTCGCTGATCTTCCGGCAGGTTCCGGATGCGTGTTCCGTGGCTGCCTTCAGGCTTTACCACTTTGAAAGAATTGGTCTTTCCGGTGATCTGCACACCCGGTGCCGACCACGGATCCCATTCTCCGTATATGAAGATCATATTATCGCCATGATGCCGCACAAAATTATCAACTTTCTCCATAGGTTTGGGGTCATAAATGCAATTTACACCTTCCGGGCAGGTAAAATCGAAGGTCTGATAGTCGAGATGCTCCACACAAGTCCCAAATTCGCTGTGGTCATAGCCGTAAAACCCAATTTCAGTCAGCGACTGGTAAAAGAAAGGCTGCAGCCCGGCGATGCCTTCATCAGACACCCAGCTGAGCCCTGCAACATTGTTAAGGTGGTTGATGGCCTCTTCAGGGCTTACAGTGTCTGTCGGGATGGTCTCGCAGTCTGTATTGCCCCACTGCCAGAAGGCAAATGAATACTCAAGCACTGTTAGTTCATAGCCGGCTGTATCGCCCAATGAAAAATGGTATCCATCCTCATCGATCCTTTTCTTAAATGCCGGGAAGTACCTGTCCTTATTGCATAAAAGCATTTCCTGGAAATCATGAATCCTTTGCCGGCATTCATCGCTGCCTACCTGGTCCAGGAATTCATAGCAGCGCCTCTCTTCGATAGAAAAGTTCAGCGGGCATACGTAGCCGACCGTGGCATCGACATCATCGGGAAAATAAGCCCTGTGATATAAGGCGGTTTGCCCGCCCTTGCTGATGCCGGTGTTTACCCATTTGCCTGTAAAATATGGTTTCAGCAACTCCACCACCTTATGATGGTCGGTGGCTGCCTGCTCGACGGTCAGGTATTGCCATTCAAGGGAACCGGGGGAGGATGGCCCAAAATAGCGATGTTCAACAAGGATCTCGTTGGCACCAAGGTACATGTCGAGCTCATTAATATACTGGGGATAGGCACCATGCCCGCCATAATAGCCTTCAGTTGTTAAGACCACCGGGGCATCTTTATCACGGTGCATCACGTAAACCCGTTGGGTAAAGGTCCCTTTGGAAGGATCCTTATGATCGATGGCCTGTGGAACGAGTAATAAATACTTTTCAGAATAGGGTTCCCCGCAGATCAGTTCTTCGATCTCCAGGCCGGGGATGGCCGACAGGTATTTTTTCAGGGGAGGGATGGTATCCTGTGCAATAAGGCTGACAGAGAACAAGAAGATGAAAGATATCAAGAGGAATTGAAACGGTCTGCTCATGTGTAATTATTTTGGTCAGTTTCGGACAGATTACAATGATAGTAATTTTTGATCAACCGCTACGCGGTAGGGGCTAAAATATCATGTCGTCGGCTACAAGTGAAGAACCGCTACGCGGTTCGGCCTCAGTAAGTATTCCAGGGTACAAATCGGGAACCGCTACGCGGTTCGGCTTTAGTAAGTATTCCAGCGTACAAGTTAAGAGCCGCTACGCGGTTTGGCTAGCGCAAAATGAAGCCCTCTACTAAAGGATCCTCCGGATCGAACCAAAACTCGTTTTTACCTGTGAAGAATGCCGTACCCGTCACCTCCGGTATGACAGCATCATGAGACCCGTATTTCAAGATCTCTTTTACCTCTACATCCATGGTGGTGCCGAGGATACTTTCTATGCTAAGCTTTTCGCCAATCTTCAGCTCTCCTTTTGCATGGTGCAGTGCAGCCCTGGCGCTTACGCCTGTACCTGTTGCCGAACGGTCGACTTCGCCATCGGCAAAGATGCATACATTCCTGCTGTGATGGGATGGATCCAGTGCTTTGCCCGTGAATATCGTTCCATAGAGAAAGCTCAGGTCATCCTCAAAAGGGTGCTTAATTTCAAAGCGATCCATCACGGCATGCTTGACCTTCCTGCCTGCATCAATAAGCTGATAATAGTTGGATTCATCGAGTTTTAACCCCAGGGGTCCCGCCTCGCAAATGGCATAAAAAGCTCCTCCGTAGGCCACATCAAATTTAACTCTTCCCAGTCCTTCCACTTCCACAAATTCATCCCTGTGTAAGATGAAGGAAGGCACATTCAGAAAAGAAACTTTCTTAACACTGTCACCTGAACGTAATGCCTTTGCAGTGATCAGGCCCGGCGGTGCATCGATCTTTAATACGGGCTCGTCACCGTCTTTAGTGACAATACCGGATTCCAGCACATATTTCGTGAGTGCAATGATGGCATGGCCGCACATGGTGGAGTATCCTTCATTATGCAGGAAAAAGGTTCCGAAGTCACTGCCCTCATTTACCGCTTCAGTGATGACGGCACCATACATATCGGCATGTCCGCGGGGTTCCCACATGGTGCCTGTACGAATATGGTCGAAGTGGTCGCGGAAATATCGTCTCTTTTCGAGAATTGTGCTGCCGGGGATCTCCGGCAATCCATCCGTGAAGATCCTCAGCGGCTCCCCGCCCGTATGCATGTCGATGGTCGTTATCTTCGACCAGCCCGGCTTAATTCTGATCATAATACTGATCTATGTTTTCCTGCCTGAGTTCAATGGTTTTTATCAGCTTTATATCTTCCGCAGAGGTTCCGATCAGGATCCTGTATTTGCCCGGATCGATAGTCCGGCTGCTGCTTTCAATATCATAGTATTCAAATGAGCTGTAGGGTACCGATATGGCTACAGTTTTCTTCTGCCCAGGAAAGAGAGTAACCATTTTAAAGGCTTTAAGTTCCTTTTCAGTTTCCCATGCATCGCTTTCAGGATTCCGGACATAAAGCTGCAGGGTTTCTGTGCCTGCCCTGTCACCCACATTGCGGATCTCTACGGTGGCTGTCCACCCGCTGCCGTCACGGCTTCGATTCATCATCAGCTTGCCAATACCGAAAGTGGTATATGACAGGCCATGGCCAAAAGGAAAGCGTGAATCAAAATTCTGGTTTTCATTCATAGCCCAGATAAAAGGCAGTTTTCCATCCGGGTTAATCTGTCCGAACAACACTTCTGCGATCGCAGTACCGCTCTCCTGTTTCGGTGTCCATGCCTGGATGATGGATGGGATGTCGAAGGCCCAGTCTTCGATATCCACAGCAGAAACCGTTTGTAAAACAACAATGGTATTCGGATTGGCTTCGTATACCGCCCTGATCAATCGTGATTGATTTGGAATGTTGCAGTATTGCCTGACATTACCTTCGCTGACGGGCTGCCCGATAAAAACGATGGCCACGTCGGCTCTCTTTGCTTTCTCAACCGCACCGGCTATCATAAGATCCATCAGATAATCGAATCCGAACCTGATCATTGCCGGCCCTCCATCAGAGAAATAATCGATCCGGAGGTTATACGACATACCTTTTTCGATGTTCAGCCAGGCTGAATCCATCCGGTAGGGGCCCGGCTCCCATGCATCGATGATGAGCTTACCATCGAGGTACAGCCTGCAACCGTCGTTATGGATCAGCTTTACCTTTACCGGGCCATGTTGAGGGATGAGTGTCGCATCCCATTGAACAGAAAAAGCTGTTGAATCTATTTCCGGACAGGGAACGTTTGTGCCCCAGTTGAAATCAATTTGCTTATCCGTTGCAAATTTTGCCGGAGTGCCGGAAGCCTTCAGGTTATTATAGTACTTTGCAGAAAACCCATTGACACCCTGCCCGATGTAAACAATAGAAGTGTCGAGAGGTGCAACATCGTTTCTCATGTTAACTCCTGTCGATGTATACAGGAAAATATTATCGCTGACAAAGCTTACAACTCCCTCATAAGGAGAAATGGCAGAATTAAAATCCATTTTTAAAACTCCACTCGCTCCGGCACCGGGATAAAAAAGTGTCGGGCCTATCAGGGCAATGGAGTTGACCTGAGCTGTATCGAGGGGAAGAAAGCCCCCGTGGTTTTTTAACAGTACAAGTTCTCCGGTAGCATCCATGAACTCAAATACAGTTTCATCGGTTACAGCTGTAAATATACCATCATTAGTATCATTGGGTTGCAAGCCGATATCCTGTGAATGGAGCAGGCATGAAAATAAGAGTAAGAATACAGGGATGCAATGCGCAAAAAGTTTCATCATATCGTATTTACTGATCCGGGCGTTGTTAAAACGTATTTTCCGCCATAAAATTACAGTTTTTGTGTGAGAGAAAGAAAGGAAGTATTTTCAGGATCAGCACTTCCTTTTCCTGAGCGAACAATATTGGGCTACCAATATGCCAAGCAACATGAGTCCGCAACCCAGTATCTCCCGATTCCCCAGCTGTTCATTGAGTACCAGCCAACCCCCAAAAGCCGCGAAGACGGCCTCCAGGCTGAGTATGATCGCTGCGTGGGCCGGAGGTGCTTTCTTCTGGGCGATCACCTGCAATGTATAGGCTATTCCAACAGATAAAATGCCCCCGTAGAGAATGGGAATTGTTGCCTGAATGATCCCTTCGAGGGTAATTGTTTCCACGGCCAGTGCCACAATGATGCTCAGCACCGAACACACCAGGTACTGTATCAAAGCCAGTTTGAGGGCATTCACTTTTGGTGACATCACCCCGATGATCACCACATGTGCAGCCCAGAATACGGCTCCGAACAGGACCAGCATGTCACCGAATACAAGGGTAAAGCTTTCTGTGACACTCAGGAAATATAAACCAAGCACAGCAAGTAAAGCAGCAATCCACACCGTGAAGTGTGGGAATTGCTTCCGAAATAATCCCAAAATAGGGACGAACACAACATAAAGGCCGGTGATAAATCCGGCATTTCCGGCGGTGGTGTATACCAGGCCGTATTGCTGCAGTGTGGCTCCTCCAAAGACAGACAGGCCGAGGATCATTCCGCCATAAAATAAATATTTGCTGCCAGCTGTTGGCTGCTGGCTGGTTGGCTGCTTAGTTTTTGATAAGAATATGAATGGGAGGATAACCATCGCCCCCAGGGCAAAGCGGATGCCGTTGAAGATGAATGGCCCGACATAGTCCATGCCCATGCGTTGGAAAACGAATGCCAGGCCCCAGATCAATGAGGTAAGCAGAAGTAAGCTATCTGATTTGACGGTAGAATGCCTCATTGGTTAAACTTCAAAATTCAAAAAACAAATTTCAAACAAATTTCAAACAAATATCAAAATTCAAATTCTAAAAACCAAACAAATGAGATATTTGGATGAGGTTGTCATCCAGAGGAGAGAACGTAGTGAACGACGAAGGACCCGTATCTAGTTTCTCCGCCACAGATAGTGAGTTTTGCCTGCAGTTTTGCATTAAGCTGGCAAGATGTTCTGCCAGCAGTGGTGCCATTTGATGGGGGTCCTTCTGTCGCTTCGCTCCATCAGGATGACAATTTTTATTTACAGGCTGAGGTGTAAATTAGATATTAACAAGCTTGGCCTACGAATTTATAACACTTGCTATACCACATGGGATATTATTGTATTTTTATAGAAACTAATAGTTCCAGGGGGCATAGCTTAAGCCGTTATAAACAAATAATCCAAAAAGGGAAAAATATGAAAAAAGTAGCAATAATTGGTGCTGGAAAAATGACCAAACCGCTTGTAGATTATTTTATCGACAAATGTGGTTACCAGGTTTTTATGGTAAACAGAACAGTTTCAACTGCAGAAAAGGTCATTAATGGAAGAAAGCTGGGAACTGCTGTCAGATGGTCTGCCGGTGAACCTGAAACACTTGATAAAATTGTGTCACAATCGGATATAGTAATAAGCATGGTTCCTAAACCAATGCATATCAATGTTGCCAAATCATGTCTTCGATGTAATAAGAATATGGTGACAACCGCATATGAGATCCCCGAACTTATGGCACTGGATAAAGAGGTAAAAAAGAAAGGCCTTTTATTCTTAAATGAATTAGGTGAGGTTCCCGGAATTGATCATTTTGGCACTCAGCTTCTACTTGATGAGGTTAAAAAAGAAAATGGGAAAATCCTTAGCCTGAGATCGTATGGTAGCGGCCTGCCTGCTTATGAACATAATAACAACCCCATGTTATATAAGTTCTCATGGGATCCAAACACAGTATTTGTTGCAGCTCAAACCGCAGCTCAGTATATCGAGAACGGAAAAAAAATAAAAGTCCCGGGAGATAAGCTCTTTACTCATTTCTGGTTAACCGAGATTGAAGGCCTTGGAACATTTGAGACATATCCGAATAAAGATGTTGAAAAATATATTAAACCTTTTGGTCTTCCCAATAATATAACTTTTTACAGGGGTTTACTCAGATATTCGGGATATTGCAATAACCTAAGAAATATTATGGAGCTGGGGTTTCTGGATACAGAAACAGTACACAAATTTTCAAATATAACATACAAGCAACTGATGGCATCGTTGGTTGGAAGTGATTCGACTAAAGGTCTTGAACTTAAGGTTACTAAATATTTGAATGTTTATGACAATGCTGACATTATCCATCGTTTAAAATGGCTCGGGCTTTTTGATGACAGGACAATAGATTTAAAAGAGGGTACAAAATTAGATGTTCTGCTGGACCGAATGTTAAAACGTATGGCTTATGAACCACATGAAAGTGATATGATCATTTTACATATTGAAGTGATTGCAGAATTTGAGAATGGCAGAAAAGAAAAGAGGCTGGCCACAATGGTAAATAAAGGAATACCTTATGGTGACTCGGCCATGTCAAGAGCAGTAGCATTGCCGGCTGCAATTTCTGCCCGGCTTATCATGGAAGGCAAAATTAAAGCAACAGGGTTGAGAATGCCTCCAAACCTACCTGAACTTTACAAACCTGTGCTGGAAGAATTAGAAACCTTTGGATTTACATTCAAGCGCCAGAACATAATAATACCCTAATCCGTATAAACTGGAAATTACAAACAAAATAATTAATCAGAAGCTAGCATTGGAAATGAAAGACATTAAAACCATAACAATCATTGGAGCCGGATTAATGGTAAAACCAATGGTTGATTACTTTATCGAAAAAAAAGCTTACAGAATATTTTTATTGGATCAGTATGTTGAAAAAGCAATGAGCATAAAAGCAAACAGACCGGAGTGTACTGCTTTGGAATGGCGAAACAACGATACTGAACAACTTGATGATGTGATTAAAAAGTCTGATATAGTTATAAGTATGGTTCCAAAACTAATACATATAATAATTGCCAGATCTTGTTTGAAATACAAAAAAAATATGCTCACTGCGTCATATGAAGTTCCTG
>DAOVZP010000378.1 GCA_030635045.1 Bacteroidota bacterium
CACAACACATTACGCAAACATCAAACTGATGGCCGACCAGGAAAACGGCATTATTAACGGAGCCATGCTGTTTGACACCAATGAGCTGAAGCCATTATATATTCTCAGAAGCGGGAATCCCGGCAGTTCCTTCGCCTTTGAAATTGCACGGCAAACAGGCTTCCCGGATCATGTGCTTGAACATGCTGCATCCATCAGCGGCTATTCGCAGATAGATTTTGAAAAGCAATTGCAGGAACTGGAAACAGAAAAGATACATCTTGCCAAAGAAAAAGAAACATATGGAGTTGCTGACAATTTTCTCTCGGAGATGATCGATAAATATGAACGGCTCATTGATGAGCTGAACACGAAAAAGGCGGAGATCCTTGAACAGGCCAGGCAGGAAGCCGGAGAGATCATTGCAGGAACAAATAAGCTTATTGAGCACACCATAAAAGAGATCAGGGAAGCCGGTGCAGAAAAAGAAAGGACCAGGAAACTCAGAAAAGAACTGGCCGAAGAGACTGAAAAGATCATCCGGGAAAAACCGAAACAAAAAAAGAAAAAGACAGCAGCAGCATCTGCTGACAATAAGGCACTACAATATCTTCCGGGGCCTATTGAAGCAGGCGATCAGGTTGAGATCATCCCTTACGGAAAAACTGCTGAAGTGATCTCACTAAAGGCTAAGTACGCCAATGTCCTTACTGGTTCGGTAACAATTAAAATTCCTCTGAAAGACCTGCGAAAAATCAAAGCTTCAGGGACCCCCGCTTATAAAAAAAGCTATAAAACTTCCAGGAGCGTTATGAGCAATATCCACGAGCGTGCAGCACGGTTTAAGCCATCCATTGATCTGCGAGGCAAGCGGGCCTGGGAAGCGATGGAAGAGATCCAGGCATATATCGATGATGCCATTCTGCTCAGTGTAAAAGAAGTGAGCATTTTGCATGGCAAAGGAGATGGCATCCTTCGTCAGATCATCCGTGAATACCTGCAAGGTGTTGATGAAATTGAACAATTCAGCGATGCACATGTTGAAAGAGGCGGGCAGGGGATCACCATTGTTCGGTTTCGCTGATCTTTGGCACAGCCTTTGATTACATCTAATTCTTTAGATATTTAATAAGTAAATTATGACAGATCAACAAAATACTGACATGCCGTCAGCCCCTGCAAAGCAAAAATCCAAATTCAATATCCTCCCTGTAATTGGTGCCGTAGCCGGTGCCATCGGCGGTTACATTTATTATTTAGAGGTAGGCTGCAGTTCAGGCAGCTGTGCGATCACATCCAATCCTTACCTGAGCATGCTCTGGGGAGCAGCGCTTGGTTATTTGTTGTTTGGTATGCTTAAAAAGAAGAAAGCATGATATTGCTGTGAGTATACAGGTCCTGGGAGCCTTTATGAGGGGAAGACGGGAAGATGGTGTTGGATTATGGATTAATTTCTGATTTCTGGTATCTGATTTCTGATCTCAACTTTCCAGCGCCTTCCTATCCTTCGACGGAAGCTTACTCACCACCAGCTCATAGGAATGATCGATCCACTCTTTGATGAGTGAAACATCAACACTACCATCAATAAGCACATTATTCCAATGCTTTTTATTAAAATGCCAAGCAGGTTTTACGGTGGGATATTGTTCCCGCAAGTTGATGGCCAGTTCCGGATCACATTTAATGCTCACGCTCAGATCTCCTTCCAGGTCTGTAACTGCAAACATTTTGTTCATGACTTTAAAAACGAGGGTAGTCTCATCAAAAGGAAAACTTTCCGTAACGCCTTTCTTTAAAAGACAGTATGCTCTTAGATCTTCTATATTCATAATTATACCTGATTACAAACAACTTAGCATAACATATTCATAGTATTTGAAAAATAAATGGAGTATGCTAAGTAATAAATACATTAATTTTGCCGCACATAAGGGACAGGGAACACATCTGTACGGCAATATATTTAAACAACTGCCTTGATTTTGTGATGAGCTGTGCCTTATCTTTGTATAAACAAATATACTAAAAATGGCTTTAAAGAGGAAGACCTCCGACCTGAAGAGGCGGATGCGTGATGCACTTCAGGGTGGCGGATCAAAAGCAATAAAAAAGCAGAAAGCAACCGGGAAGCTCACGGCACGTGAGCGTATCATTGCGCTGCTCGACCCGAGATCTTTTAATGAATATGATATTTTCGTTGAACATTCTGCGAAAGATTTTGATATGGACAAAAAATACCTGCCCGGTGACGGAGTGGTTACCGGAACAGGAACCATCAGCGGCCATCCAATTTGCATCTATGCCCAGGACTTCACCGTAGCCGGCGGGTCTCTGGGATTAATGCACGCAGGCAAGATCACAAAGATCATGGATCATGCCATGAAACTGGGCGTTCCCATCATCGGGATCAACGATTCAGGCGGTGCAAGGATACAGGAAGGCGTTAACTCACTGGCTGGATATGGTGAGATCTTCTACAGAAATACACAGGCCTCAGGAGTAATTCCGCAATTATCCGTGATCCTCGGGCCATGTGCAGGAGGAGCTGTATATTCACCGGCACTCACTGATTTCGTCTTTGTTGTTGATAAGATCTCAAAAATGTTCATTACCGGCCCGGAGGTGATCAAATCCACCATCGG
>DAOVZP010000292.1 GCA_030635045.1 Bacteroidota bacterium
AGTGCTGACTCAGGAGTAAGTTGCACTGACACTTATTGCCAGAATGTGGTGATAAGCGGAGGCGGAAATGATTGTTTAGCAGATTTCTATCACGTTATCGACAGTATCGGTGGAAATTACACTGTAATTCAATTCTATGATCTAAGTACCCCCGTTGGTTCAATCGATAGCTGGTACTGGGATTTTGGTGATGGAGCCACATCAACCGAACAAAACCCGGTTCATGCATACAACATTAGCGGTTATGCTGATGTTTGCCTGACTATCACTTCGGATTCAGGATCATGTACCAGCACTGAATGTATGGTAGTTCAAATACCAGGCGGAGGCGGTGGTGATTGCCAGGCTGATTTCTACTATATCCAAGATAGCATTACCAATCTCTCAGTACAGTTTTTTGATCAAAGCATTTCCGCTAATCCCATAACCTCCTGGAGTTGGACCTTTGGTGACGGCAGTGGGTCAAACGAACAGAACCCCGAACATACTTATGGCAGTCAGGGTACATATTATGTATGTCTCACCATCGAAAGTGAATATGCAGGATCAATGTGTACTGACACCTACTGTATGGATGTAATAGTAAGCGGAGGCGGAAATCAATGTATGGCAGATTTCTATTATACTTATGACAGTATCCCAGGAAGCTCATTTGTAGTATTTTTCCATGATATGAGTGTCCCGGTTGGCCTGATTGACACATGGTACTGGGATTTCGGAGATGGAACCACCTCTACAGAACAAAACCCGGTTCATACTTTTACTGCAGCGGGAGAATATAATGTATGCTTAACCATTACTACTGATTCCATTTCCTGTACAAGTACTTACTGCGAATTAGTTTATATCCAATTGCCAGAGAATCTCTATTTAGGCGGAAATATCTTTGCCGGTGTATTCCAGCTGGATCATGGTTTTGCTTATGCCTATAAATCAGAGAGTGGAGTGATCACGGATATCTACTCAGAAATGATAGACACTTTAGGCTATTACCTCTTCTATCCCATGGCCCAGGCTGAGTATTTTGTGAAGGTTGAGCCCTCACCATCTTCATCATATTTTAGCACATACATTCCAACATATTATGGAGATGTGGCCCTTTGGGAAGATGCAGTCCTGATCAATTTAGATGATAATCTTTATACAGCCGACATCAATCTT
The DNA here is from genome assembly GCA_030635045.1 of Bacteroidota bacterium. Classification (GTDB taxonomy): domain Bacteria; phylum Bacteroidota; class Bacteroidia; order Bacteroidales; family B18-G4; genus B18-G4. Next base: position 1,162 of record DAOVZP010000292.1, read on the forward strand.
ATCCCTATCACTGAGACTCCTTCGGGACCAGGCCTGATATCAGGAGAGATTGTACACGGGAGCAGCAATAAAGCCAGCACACCAGCTGTTGATATCCAGATCATGATAGCTGATGAGCAGGGAGAATTTGTTGGCCTGGCTTATTCTGATGATGAAGGTAAATTTGAATTCACTGCATTACCTTATGGAACATATACAATGTTTGCTGAAGTCATGGGTATTGACATGACTCCCAAAGACTTTACCTTAACAGAAGAAAATGCTGAAGTAATCGATGTTTTCATGATCATGACAGATGATGAAATTCATTTCGGCCCCAATAGTATTGAGTCCATTTACATTGACAATGTCAGCAATGTGTATCCAAATCCTGTAACTAATACGCTCAGGATGGATATTGGTATAAAAAGGCCAACTACGATAAGGGTGAATATTTATAATCAAATAGGACAGTCGGTTCAACTGGAACAATTCAGCATTGACCACAGGCAAACGATTGAGATCAATGCTTCTCAATTAAAGTCAGGCCTGTATTTCCTGGAGATCATTTCCGATGACAATTATCGGGTAGCCAGGAAGTTTATTAAGAAATAAATAATTGAAAAGCATAAAAAAAGACCGCATCCTTTGATGTGGTCTTTTTTTTTATTGCTATAGCTGGCACTTAGCCTGCCCACATGATCTGCTTGTTGGTTTTCTTCTTCGCTGCCGGCTTCTTCTTTGGTTTCTCTCTAATAGCTGTCAGCTTTTTATGCATGTCCCTGGCAGCTATCCTTCCGGCGCCCATGGCTTCGATCACGGTAGCGGAACCGGTTACAATATCGCCACCGGCATAAACAAAGGCTTTAGTAGTTTCATTTGTATCCTCATTAGCCTCGATATAGCCCCATTTGTTCAATTTCATATCCGGTGTTGAGTCGAAGATGATCGGGTTAGGGCCATTTCCAATAGCTACAATGACCATATCGCACTCTATCACAAAGTTTGAATCCTTAACAGGCATCGGGCGCCTTCTTCCGGAGGCATCGGGTTCACCGAGTTCCATCCTGATGCATTCAGCAGCCTTAACCTTATTGTTATCGGTTCCCAGATATTTTACCGGGCTGTTAAGAAGTTTGAATTTTATGCCTTCTTCTTCCGCATGGTGTACTTCTTCTTCCCTGGCAGGAAGCTCATGGCGCGACCTGCGATATACGATGGTAACCTCCTCGCAACCTGAGCGTGCGGCAGTACGTGCACAGTCCATGGCAACGTTTCCACCACCTACAACAACGACCTTATGGCCCTTTGGCATCGGTGTATCATATTCGGGGAACAGATAAGCCTTCATCAGGTTCATGCGGGTAAGGTATTCATTGGCAGAAAATACATTTCCGAGGCTTTCGCCTTCAAGGCCCATAAACATGGGCAAGCCTGCACCCACTCCTACATAGACAGCATCGAAATACTCTAAAAGCTCATCAACGGTCAGAATATTTCCGATCACATGGTTCAGCTCAAAGCGTACGCCCATTTCCTTGAGGTAATCAATCTCAAACTGAACAATGGATTTCGGCAACCTGAATTCCGGAATGCCGTATGTAAGCACGCCGCCGGTTTCATGAAGGGCTTCGAATACAGTCACGCTATAACCCAGTTGTCGCATGTCTGCCGCAATGGTCAGCCCACCCGGGCCAGAGCCAACAACGGCTACTTTCTGGCCTGTATTTTCGATAATGTTCGGGACACTGACCAGTTCCATCTTTCTTTCATAATCAGCAACAAATCTTTCGAGCCTGCCAATGGCTACCGGCTTGTCTTTATGTCCGACGATGCATTTTGCTTCACACTGGCTTTCCTGTGGGCAAACCCTTCCGCATATAGCCGGGAATACATTCGTTTCTTTGATCTTCTTTGCAGCATCATCGAATTTTTCTGCGGCAACAAGTGCGATAAATTCCGGAATATCCACATTTACCGGACAGCCTTCCACACACATGGGGTTTTTACATTGCAAACAGCGGCCTGCTTCCAACAATGCCAGCTCAGATGTATAACCATAAGGTACCTCCTGCCAGTTGTGCACACGAAGGGTCTGATCCTGTTCAGGCATATCCTGGCGTGGGATCTTTAGCTTGATCCGGCGTTCGTCACGCTTGCTAATCCCATGCCATTCACAACCATGCTTCGAGCAAAGATAAAATGGTATCAGTTTCGAAGCGGCAGAAACAATGAG
>DAOVZP010000115.1 GCA_030635045.1 Bacteroidota bacterium
ATAGTCTTGTTGCCTGACTCAATTAAGCAAAAATTAACGAATTTCGAACCCCAAACCCTAAACCCTAAACCCTAAACCCTAAACCCTAAACCCTAAACCCTAAACCCTAAACCTCAAACCCCATACCCCATACCTCATACCTCATACCCCATACCTCATACCTCATACCCCATACCCCATACCTCATACCTCATACCAATATCATGGTCAAACCCAAAAGAAACAGAAAGATTTTTATTGCCATTCCCCTGATGGATGAGCTTGAATGTCTTCCTGAACTGTTGGGGTGTATCAGAAACCAGGACTTTGAAGGATTTGAGGTGTATTTCTGTGTGAACCAGCCTGACAAATGGTGGGAAGTCAATGACAAAAAAGATCTCTGTGACAGGAACCGGGAATCAATAGCCTATCTGAAGCAGCATTGCTCATTTCCTTTCAGGATTATCGACAAGTCTTCAAAAGGTCAAGGCTGGCAAGGAAAACAATTGGGGGTTGGATGGGCCAGGAAGGTGGTGATGGATGCAGTGGCAGAAGCAGCATCGGGGGATGATCTTATTATCACACTGGATGGAGATACAAGTTTCAGTAAGCATTATTTTCGGTCGGTGCTGGATAATTTCAACGCCAATCCTGACGCAGTCGGGCTTTCAGTTCCGTATTATCATAAGCTGAGTGGCAGCAATGCAGAAGACAGGGCCATACTCCGTTACGAGATTTATATGCGCAATTATGCTATTAACCTGTGGCGCATCGGTAACCCCTATCATTTTACAGCGCTTGGGTCCGCCATGGCACTGCCGGTTTCATCATACAGGGCAATAGGGGGGATGACGCCAAAAAAAAGTGGTGAGGACTTTTATTTTCTTCAGAAATTGACGAAATACGGAAGGTTAATGTCATGGAATGAAGAAAAGGTTTATCCTGCTGCACGCTTTTCCGACAGAGTGTTTTTCGGCACGGGCCCGGCCATGATCAAGGGTGCAGGCGGCGATTGGGACAGCTATCCCATCTATCATCATTCCTTGTTTGATGATATCAGGGTAACTTACGATACATTTGATGAGTTATTTGAACATGATGCAGCAACCCCGATGGATACCTTCTTCAAAGAAGTATTGAAACAAGATGACATCTGGACTCCCCTGAGAAAGAATGCAAGGACAGTTGAAGGGTTCCGCAGGGCTTGCAGGGATAAAGTGGATGGTTTACGCATATTGCAATACCTGAAATATATGCAGAGCGGGAATGGTGACAGTGATGAGGATTGCCTGCTGGAGTATTTCGAAACATATCATCCCGATACCATAAAAGAACTTGACTTTTTAACTCCCGGCTTTAACTTTGTGGATCTTTCTGTAATGCAGCTTGATCATATCAGGGATTCACTGCTTGGTATTGAAGAGTATTATCAAAAGCATAATCATTATGCATGAGCTGATCACTATTTTAGGCCCCACGGCAAGCGGTAAGACCGGCCTGGCGGCTGCTCTGGCGGCAAGGATCGATGGTGAGGTGATCAGCGCCGATTCCCGGCAGGTATACCGTGGCATGGATCTGGGCACAGGCAAGGACCTGGATGATTATATTGTCAATGGTGAGCGGGTTCCTTACCATCTGATCGATATTGCTGATCCCGGAGAGGAGTACAATGTATTTCGTTTTCAGCAGGATTTTCTGAAGGCATACAACGACATCCGCGAACGCGGTAAAAAAGCCATCATGTGTGGCGGTACCGGCATGTACCTCGAGTCGGTGATCCTGGGATACCGGATGTCTGACGTATCACAAAATGAGGATCTCAGGAAAGAACTTGAATTACTGAGAGATGATGAACTGAACGCCAGGCTTCTTTCCCTGCGCGATGTTCATAATGTTACAGATACCACAGATCGGAAGCGATTAATTCGTGCAATTGAAATATCCTTGTCCCCCGTCCCAGAGCCTGTCCTGAGCTTGTCGAAGGGCCCCCCGCACCATATTGATTTGCAAAATACCAATCATAAAGTATTCGGGATCAGTTTGCCAAGAGAAGAGGTAAGAAAAAGGATCACCCGCAGACTTAAACAACGCCTGGATGAAGGTATGGTAGAAGAAGTAAAAACCCTGCTGGCCTCCGGACTTAGCCCGGAACAGCTTGAATTTTACGGCCTTGAGTATAAGTACCTTACACAATATGCTACAGGGAAAATCAATTATGATGATATGTTCCAGGGGCTTAATACAGCCATTCACCAATTTGCCAAAAGACAGATGACCTGGTTCAGGAGAATGGAGAAGAAAGGGGTGGAGATCATTTGGATAGATGGTAACCTGGAATTACCGGAGAAGCTACATGAGATCCGAAATCCGATATTCGATATTTGAATGGTCTCCTCGTCTCAAAGTCACCCAGTCACATAGTCATAAAAAAAAAGGCCGCATTGCTGCAGCCTTTATTATTAGGTCTTATAAATTTTTAATTTTCAACTATCATATCGATATTGATCACATCACCTTTTGCGTTGATGCTGTTTACCTTTACATAACCGTATTTATTATTAACAGTTTTGAAGAAAACCACATCACCGGCTTCAAGGTTGTTGATGTCGTCCTCGGTTCCCGTAAATTCTGGGAATGCATAAGAATCACCGATGGCATCGAATTCGCTTGCATTGAGGCTAGACATTTCGAATAGGGTATTGTTAAAGGTTGTCCATCCTGCCAGTCCGAGTTCAAATACTGCCTGTACATCTGAATTTGAAGGTGCACCAAAAGTAGATTTATTAACTGCTCCAAGGTAGAAGGCAAAATCAACAGCTGCCTGATCGCCACCTGCTTCATTTTTGGTCATCACAGTCCCAGTTGCTGAGGCCATGAAGCTACCGTATGGATCATTGTATGACCCCATGGTAACATTTTTGTAAGATGAAACAGGGGATATTGTTGTGATCACAAAAGAAAGTTCTTTTATGAGGCCATCCTTGTCAGTTACGGTAAAAGTCCATTTTTCTTCCCCAACTTGTGTGTTGGCCAATAAGTCCTGTTCCCAGGTGAAAGTTGGTTCACCAATATTGTCATCTTCAAAAACGGTAGTCGGAGTATTGTTAAAAATACGCACTACCTTAAAAATCTCAATATTTTTCTTTGATGTTGCATTTTCGGAGGCATTAATACCAACCTTAAATGTACTTCCCGGTGTGAGATCAGCATCTGCACTGGTATACCCGGCACCTCCAATAAAGGTCAGAACAGGAGTTAAATCAACTGGATCAGGATCATCATCATCCTTCTTACATGCTGTAAATACCATGGCTCCTGCCAAAAGCATTAAGCCAAATACATAAATCGTCTTCTTCATAATCAATATAGTTTTTTGTTAATAAATGAATTGCATTGTTTTATTCTGATTTCAGAACGCAAAAATACAAAAATATTGCCTTAACTTAAAACAGTTCTCATTAAAAGCAGATGACTTTGGTAGTCAATAATTTGTGTTTTTTCCTCTGCTAATTATAACAGATAATGCTTTGCTCAGGTGGTTGCCCGGGGGCTTAAATATAATTGTGAATTATTTTTATTCTTGGTTTATGTGTAGGTTATGCGTATATTTGATATTCGAAAATAACAATGGAGTCTTAAACCTAAAACAAAAATTATGAAAAAAAGTAAACTCTTTTATTTAATGGCTGTATTGCTGATGAGCACTGCAATGGTCTTTTCCTCCTGCAAGAAGGATGATGATCCTGCTCCGGCACCACCACCTGTTGATCCATGTGATAATTATATGCCTACTTTCTCACCCACTTACTTGATTATTACCGGACAGGTGGAACTGCTTGATTTTTATATCACCTGCACCACTGATGACTGGGAAATGATCAAGGTGATTGTTACTTACCCCGGTGGACTTGGAAATGAGACATACGTTGGAAACGGCACGATCATGACTTCAGGAGCACCTTTCACCTTCTCAAATTATTTTCCGAAACTGGGAGGTACATGGACTTTCGCTATCACGGGTAATATCAAATCCGGTAATTGTGTGAATAAAAGCTTTACTGTTTACGTTTCAATGCAGGTAACAGGTAAGTAATCCCGCCATAGGCGAAGAATAAGTTGAATTGGTTGAATTAGTTATTAAACCAGTTCAACCAGTTCAACTAATTTAACTAGTTCAACAAGATTTCTTACTGAAGGCTCCTGAAGTATTCCAGTGTAAAATCCGGATCAATGCGCTGGTAGAAGCTGATCAGGATCTCAGTCTTTCTCCTGATGGCTTCATTGCCTTCCCATGCATCCCAAAAACCGGCATTGCCGAGAAAAATGAATTCTGCATAACAATTAAAGTCTTCTTCAACAGAAGCCAGCGAATACTCATTTAAGAAGCCATCTGCAAACAGGGCTGAATCCAACCTGAGACTTGTTTTTTCTGTGCTGAGTGCAGCAACGCCCCCTTTCCCATATGTGAAATCCGGAGGATTGGCTGCAAGCCAGGCTTCTTTTTCAAAATACTTTTTGTGGCGTTTCAGCAATACGCTTGAGAATTCGTGATGGAAAGTGCCTTCAATATACAGGTTGGTATATCCATTTGCAATGCCATTGTTAGTTACATATACATTGCGTTTGTAATAGGTCCCACCATATTCCAGGCCAAAGAAAAACATGGTTTTCAGAACATAAATACGCTTAAGGTTTTTCCGGAGCACGTTCTCAGGGTACTTATCAAGCGCTGTGTTCAGAATGGCATGCGTTCCGGGAATATCTTCGGCACCGATGGATGTAAATTCGGGCCTTGTCCTGTTATTTCGCCACTTGCAGGGGAAGATCTTTTTATCAACCTGGTAACAGACCTCGGTTCCGGCAGGCCCGGCAAGAGTATTATTCTGTGCTGTCAACGACAGGTCCATAGTCCATATAATTATGAATATGAGTATTGGTCTAATCATCAGCCAGCTTCTTTAGCAGGGGGACAAAACGAAATGTTCCATGATCCTCTTTTCTCATACTGCCATCTTCTTCTTTTATAAATCTTGCCATAACCTGTATTCCCCCTCTGCCCAGGGGAACCACGATCATTCCACCGGTTTTTAGCTGAGATGTCAGGTCTGCGGGAAGTTCAGGAGCACCGGCAGTGATCAGTATTTTGTCGAATGGGGCAAAAGCAGGCAAGCCTTTATACCCATCCCCGTAAAAGATTTTGGCTTTATAGTTAAGTTCTGCAAGAAATTTCTTGGACCTCAGGTAAAGCTTCTTTTGACGTTCGATGGTAAACACTTTTGCCCCCAACTCTTCCAGCACGCATGCCTGGTAGCCTGATCCTGTGCCGATCTCCAAGACTTTTTCTCCGGGCTTAACTTCAAGAAGCTCAGTTTGGAATGCAACTGTATATGGCTGTGAGATCGTTTGGCCGGACCCGATCGGGAAAGGCTTGTCCTGGTATGCAAATTCCAAAAAGGAAGAGTCCAGGAACAGGTGGCGCGGAATCTTTCCAATGGCATTAAGAACTTCTTCATCCACGATGCCTTTCTCACGGATCGTATCCACTAATTGTTTGCGCAGGCCTTTATGTTTATACGAATCGATCATCCTGTGCGAAAATAATAAATTCAGCGGTGTTGTTTACCGAAAAAAATTACATTTGCAAAAAAAAATACAGCATGCTTAAAATAGGTGTACTCGGAGCCGGACATCTCGGCAAGATCCATATTAAATGCATCCAGCAGATCCCGGACTATGAATTATGCGGTTTTTATGATCCTGATGATGAGAATGCAGCAAGGGTGGAAAAAGAATTCGGCATAAAACGTTATGATGTTCTTTCAAATCTTATAGAGGATGTGGAGGTGGTCGATATTGTAACCCCCACTATATCCCACTTTGAATGTGCATCAGAAGCACTCAAGAAAACCCGTCATGTGTTCAT
>DAOVZP010000266.1 GCA_030635045.1 Bacteroidota bacterium
AGCACTCGCTGTATCGGATATCCCCTTCGCAGGGCCTATCTCTGAAGTAAGGGTAGCCAGGATCAACGGCGAATTCAAGATCAACCCGTCTATCCCCGAACTGCAAGATGCCGACATCGACCTTATGGTCGCAGCAACCATCGACAAGGTCAATATGGTGGAAGGTGAAATGAAAGAGGTTTCTGAAACAGAAATGCTGGAGGCCGTCAAAGTCGCCCACGAAGCCATCAAAGACCAGTGCAACGCCCAACTGGAACTTGCAGCCATGGTCGAAAAATCAAAGGTGAAGCGTGAAGCTGAGCCTGTTGTAACTGATGATGACATTGAAAAAAGGCTGAAAGATGCTACCTACGATAAAGTTGTGGCACTGGTAAAGACCTTTAACAATAATAAACACGAACGCACTGACCTGGCCAAAGCCATCCGCGATGAGTTCATCGAAAGCATGACGGAAGAAGAGCAGGAAGAAAAAACCGGCATGGTGAAGACTTACTTCCACGACATGCACAAGGAAATTGTGAGGAATGTAGTTCTGGACGACAGAACCCGCCTCGACGGCCGTAAGCTTGACGAGATCAGGCCTATCTGGAGCGAGATCGACTATCTGCCTTCAGCACATGGCTCTGCTATCTTCACACGTGGTGAGACACAATCACTTGTTACGACCACGCTCGGAACTAAAATGGACGAACAGATCCTCGACGGTGCCGTGATCTCAGGTAAATCAAAATTTTTACTCCACTATAACTTCCCCGGATTTTCAACAGGTGAAGCTAAACGCATGATGGGTACCAGCCGACGTGAAGTTGGCCATGGTAACCTGGCACTGCGTGCCCTCAGGGGTATGCTCCCCAACTCAGATGAGAACCCTTATACCATCAGGATCGTTTCCGACATCCTCGAATCAAACGGATCATCATCGATGGCTACCGTTTGTGGTGGAACACTTTCACTCATGGATGCGGGTGTAAAGATCAAAAAACCTGTTTCAGGGATCGCCATGGGGCTGATCGCTGATCCGGAAAGCGACAAATACGCTGTACTTTCAGATATCCTTGGTGATGAAGACCACCTTGGCGACATGGACTTCAAAGTAACCGGTACCCGCGACGGGATCACCGCTTGCCAGATGGACATTAAAGTAGAAGGACTTTCATATAAGATCCTGGAGGAAGCACTGGAACAAGCCCGTAAAGGCAGGGTCCACATCCTCGACGAGATGGCCAAGACCATCGCAGAACCACGTGAAGACTATAAACCTTTCGTTCCGAGAATTGAGCAAATGATCGTACCAAAAGAATTTATTGGTGCCATCATCGGACCCGGAGGAAAAGTGATCCAGGATATCCAGGCCACAACAAATACTACTATCACCATTGAGGAAGAAGGTGAATTTGGCCATGTTGCTATTTCTTCTGCTGATAAAGACTCCATCGAAGCTGCAAAAGACAGGATCAAGATGATCATTGCAGTACCGGAAGTGGGTGCAGTCTACACAGGAAAGGTTAAAACGATCACCAATTTTGGTGCTTTCATCGAGGTCCTTCCCGGAAAAGACGGTTTGCTCCACATTTCTGAGATCGACTGGAAACGCACCGAGGACGTCGAGAAAGTACTGGAGGTTGGACAGGAACTGGAAGTGAAGCTCATCGGGCTTGACCCCAAGACCGGAAAGCTGAAATTATCACGCAAAGTGCTGCTGCCCAAACCCGAACAAAAACCTGAAAATTAGTGTAACACCGCCGGTGGCTTTACGTATAAGAAGCCACTGGTACGGTTACAAGCCTGAAGTTTTACGACCTGTAAAATGCTTCAGTGGCTAAATATCAGATCAGTGAATAAAAAAAACAGGAACACTGGTATATGAGGCAACTAAAAATTACTAAGCAGGTAACTAACAGAGAAACTGCATCCCTTGATAAGTATCTACAGGAGATCGGAAAAGTAGAGCTTATCACTGCCGACGAAGAAGTAGCTCTAGCCCAACGTATCAAGCAGGGTGACAGGATCGCCCTTGAAAAGCTTACCAAGGCAAACCTCAGGTTTGTGGTGTCTGTGTCAAAGCAGTACCAGAACCAGGGACTAAGCCTTCCCGACCTCATCAACGAAGGAAACCTCGGACTGATCAAAGCCGCACAGCGTTTTGATGAGACCAGGGGCTTTAAATTCATCTCCTATGCCGTATGGTGGATACGCCAGTCGATACTTCAGGCCCTGGCCGAACAATCAAGGATCGTAAGGCTGCCACTGAACAAGATCGGTTCTATCAACAAGATCAACAAAGCGTACGCCAGGCTGGAACAGGAACACGAACGTGAACCTAATGTCGGCGAGATCGCAACATTGCTGGAGATCACCGAGAACGAGGTAAAGGAATCCATGAAGAACGCAGGGAGGCATGTATCTATGGATGCCCCGCTGGTGCAGGATGAGGATAACAATATGTATGATGTGCTGAGAAGCGACGATTCCTCGACACCGGAGTCACAGCTGCTCTACGAATCCCTTAAAAAGGAGATCGACAGGGCCATCTCGACACTTACTCCCAGGGAAGCCGATGTGGTAAGGTTATATTTCGGGCTGAACAGCAAACACCCTATGACGCTTGAAGAGATAGGCGAAAAGTTCGACCTCACACGCGAGCGCGTAAGGCAGATAAAAGAAAAAGCAATAAGACGGCTTAAGCATACGTCAAGAAGCAAAATACTCAAAACTTATCTTGGGTAATTAAAGCGGGCTTGTCCCGCTTTTTTTGTGCAGATTTTTTACTTTTACAAAAAAAACGAATATGCCACACCTGATTGCACCATCAATTCTTTCGGCAGATTTTGCAAACCTGCAAAGGGATATAGAAATGATCAACAGCAGCGAAGCCGACTGGTTTCATATTGATGTGATGGACGGTGTGTTTGTTCCCAACATTTCCTTCGGCTTTCCGGTGATCAGGCAGATCAATAAATATGCTAAAAAACCTCTGGACGTACACCTTATGATCGTTGAGCCCGACCGTTACTTTGAGCGTTTCAAGGAAGTGGGAGCCGATATTATCAGCGTACACTACGAAGCCTGCCAGCACCTCCACCGCTCCATTCAAGCCATAAAAGCACTGGGCCTTAAAGCCGGCGTGGTCCTCAATCCACATGCCTCTGTATATGTTCTGGAAGATATCCTGGCCGATGTCGACCTGGTGATGCTGATGTCGGTAAACCCCGGCTTTGGCGGACAAAAATTCATTAAGAATACCATTGTCAAGATCGAAAGGCTGAAAGAACTTATTGCAAAGACCGGCTCCGGTGCCGTCATCGAAGTAGACGGCGGCGTAAACCTCAGCAATGCAGTAGATCTCATCCGTGCCGGAGCTGATGTGCTGGTTGCAGGGAATACGGTTTTTGGGTCTGATGACCCGGTGGAGATGATATCCAAGCTAAAAAATATTAAGGTAGGGAATTAAGATACTGGATGCTGGATACTGGATACCGCCTACTGCCTGCTACCGTCAGGCATCGTCCATTCTGCATTTCACAGGGAGTATTCAGATACCAGTAAATATCCTTCCTGCTATCACCATGAAATTAGTAGCAGTTTCCATACTATGCCCATAGCCCTGCGGCATCGTCCAACTTGTTTTATCAATCATTCATTTAGCGCTTCTTTAAAGTTCACT
>DAOVZP010000199.1 GCA_030635045.1 Bacteroidota bacterium
ACAATGCAACTCGTCGGGGCTACAGGAGGATTTATCCGCAGGCCATTTCTCTGGTATGCCGTTATGCAGGGCTTATATGCTGCATTTATTGCAATCATTTGCCTGGGATTGCTGCTTTATTTCTTCCAGAAAGAATTGCCGGAGTTGGTCAACCTGCAGGATCCCGGACTTATACTCAGCCTGTTTGGCCTTGTGCTGCTGACAGGTATAGTACTGACATATCTTTCTACCTGGTTTGCAGTTAAAAAATACCTCCGGGCAAAAGCAGATCGTCTGTATTATTAAAATATGTTAAAGCAGCTGTTAAAGAAGCATTTTTTCACTTACTTTTGAAAAATAATCTCATATCATATGGCGACCAAAAAAAAGCAAACATCGAAAAACCTTAAGCCGGCCGGGGGAAAAGCAGTTTTTGAGGCTACACCCACTAAAACAAAAGCTGTTGGTGACTCAAGCGTTGCCTTTGCATTTGGAAAAGAGAACTATCAACTGCTTGTTCTCGGATTGATCGTGATCATGGTGGGATTTTTATTGATGATCGGTGGTGGTTCTGATGATCCCAATGTTTTCAGTGAAGACATTTTTAGTTTTCGCAGGATGACCCTCGCACCCATTCTTATTCTGGCAGGATATATCATTGAGATCTTTGCCATCATGAAGAAACCTAAAGACTGAACCCTTTCCCCTTAATTCATGAACTGGCTGGAAGCATTGATACTTGGGATTGTGCAGGGCCTGACAGAGTTCCTGCCTGTCAGCAGCAGTGGCCATCTCGAACTGGGAAAAGCCATTCTCGGTGTTAATGCAGAAAAAAGCCTTGTTTTTACGGTTGTAGTACATGGTGCTACAGTGTTAAGCACGATTGTAATATTCTATAAGGATATACTGAAGCTTATCAGGGGCCTTTTTGCTTTCAAATGGAATGAAGAAACAGCTTATGTGGCAAAGATCTTTGTTTCGATGATACCGGTTATTATCCTGGGTTTATTTTTCAAAAAGGAGATAGAAGGCTTCTTTACGGGAAATGTGCTTTTTGTCGGGTCTATGCTGGTTGTCACTTCAATGATGCTGATGTCGACTTACCTGGTCAGGAACAATGAACGAAAGATCGGTTTTTTGGATTCATTTATTATTGGAATTGCGCAGACTGTTGCTGTATTGCCGGGTATTTCCCGTTCAGGGGCTACCATATCGACAGGCTTATTGCTGGGAAACAAAAAGGCAAACATTGCCCGGTTCTCATTTCTTATGGTGCTGATCCCGATTATCGGGGCAAATTTTAAAGACTTCGCGGATGGGAGCATGAGTGAGGTTGGAGGTGTAGGGGTTCTTCCCCTTGCCGTTGGTTTTTTTGCGGCATTTATTTCCGGCCTCCTGGCATGTAAGTGGATGATTGGCATTGTTAAAAAGGGCAATCTTTTTTATTTTGCAATCTATTGCTTCGTCATAGGTACTATTGCTATTGTTTATTCTATTGCTTTCTAAAATATAATATTGCTTTCTACAGGAACATATGATTTTCCCGGCGGGGAGGTGCTGTTGGTTGATAAGCCGGCCGAATGGACTTCTTTCGACGTGGTAAATAAGATCAGGCATATGTTACGGCATCACCTCGGCATCAAAAAGATCAAGGTAGGGCATGCCGGGACACTTGACCCCCTGGCCACCGGCTTACTTCTGATATGCGTAGGGAAAGCAACAAAACGGATCAATGAATTTACGGGACTCGACAAGGAATATACAGGCACATTTTTCATTGGGGCCACCACTCCCTCATATGACCGGGAAACTGAAACAGACCAGGTATATGAAACGTCCCATATTAGCCCGGATCAGATTATAGATGCGACAAAACAATTTCTTGGCGATATAAAACAGATACCTCCTGTTTTTTCAGCCCTCAAGGTTGATGGCACACGGGCATATATAAGGGCAAGGAAGAATGAAGATGTTACTATGCCACCCAGGGAGGTACATATTCATGAATTTGAAATTACACATGCTGCGATCCCTGAAACCTCTTTCAGGGTGTTGTGCAGTAAGGGAACCTATATCAGATCACTGGCTTACGATTTTGGAAAATTCTTAAAATCCGGTGCTTACATCCAAAATCTCCGTCGTACAAGAATCGGCAATTTTTATATTGAAGATGCAGTCAGTATCCCCGATCTGGAGGAGATCATCATTCACTCGATTAACAAGTAATCTCATTTTTGATTTTATTATTCAGGTAGTTATTTACTCAAATGTCTTGAAAGTGCTTAATTTATAGGGGATAGGTTTGACAAAATGGCTATTTTGATGTATCTTTGCATATTCATTTCTTGAGGACTAAATTAAACAGCGTAGAATGAAATTATCGCAATTCAGATTTCATTTACCTTCTGAACTTATAGCCAATCACCCACCTGATAGCAGGGATGAAGCAAAGATGATTGTGTTGAACCGGAAGGAGAGGACTATAGAACATAAATCCTTTATTGATATACTTGATTATTTTGATGATGGTGATGTCTTTGTTATCAACAATACCAAGGTATTCCCTGCACGGCTTCATGGTACCAAAGAAAAGACCGGTGCCGAGATAGAGGTATTCCTGCTTCGCGAATTGAACCGTGAAACCAGACTCTGGGATGTTCTTGTCGATCCTGCCAGGAAGATCCGTATAGGGAATAAATTATATTTTGGTGAGGATGAGGCACTTGTTGCTGAAGTGATCGACAATACCACATCGCGTGGAAGGACATTGCGATTTTTGTTCGACGGGCCTTACGAGGATTTCAAGAAGACCATTTATAAACTTGGTGAAACACCGCTTCCTAAAATCCACATGCGTGAGGTAGAGCCGGAGGATGAAGTCAGATACCAAACCATTTATGCCAAGCATGAGGGAGCTGTTGCAGCACCTACGGCAGGCTTGCATTTTAGCAGGGAACTGATGAAGCGACTTGAGCTATTAGGCATTTCCTTTGCAGAGATCACTTTACATGCAGGCCTTGGAAATTTCAGGACCATAGAGGTTGAAGACCTGACCAAGCATAAAATGGATTCTGAAGAAGTGATCATTGATGCGCACAATTCCATGCTGGTCAACCAGGCGAAAGAAGGCAAACATAAAATATGTGCGGTTGGAACCACCTCTATGAAGGCATTGGAATCAACAGTGTCGATCACAGGGAAGGTTAAGCCATTCAACGGCTGGACAAACAAGTTCATTTTTCCGCCCTATGAATTTCATGTTGCAGATGCGATGGTCACAAACCTGCATCTTCCGCAATCCCCAATGATGATGATGGTAGCTGCTTATGCGGGCTATGACTTCCTGCTGGAAGCATATAAAGAGGCTATAGAGAAGAAGTATACATTCTTCACCTATGGCGATGCTATGCTGGTCATCTAAGATAAGCTGAAGTTTCTTGTATATTTGTTGCTGGCTACTGGCTACTGATTGCTGGTTACTGGTTGCTTGTAGGATCATTAATGATATATTGATATGCACAAGGAATATGTGATCATTACTGCCGGGGGAATGGGCAGCAGAATGGGATCAAAAAAACCCAAGCAATTCATGGAATTGAATGGCCTGCCGGTGATTTTGCATAGCATAAGGGCATTTTTCGACTATTCCAACTCTATCAGATGCATATTGGTACTGCCGGAAGAAAGCATGGATGAATGGAAGCAGATCATGGAAAGCCATCCTCCGGGTGTTGAGTATGAATTATGTTATGGAGGTGAAACCAGGTTTGATTCTGTAAAGGCCGGACTGGAATTAATCAACGGAGATGGCCTTGTTGCAGTCCATGATGCCGTGCGCCCGTTGGTATCAACTTCACTGATCAAAAAATGCTTCGATCTTGCATTCCGGAAAGGGAATGCGGTTCCGGTACTACCCCTCGCTGACTCTGTCAGAGAAATTAGTGGCGAAGAGTCCAGGCCGGTTGACAGGGACAAATTCAGGATCGTACAAACTCCCCAGGTATTTGAAGTAAGCCTGATCAAAAAGGCATATCAGCAGGCTTACAGGGATTCGTTCACGGATGATGCCAGCGTACTTGAATCTTTTGGCTCGAAAATATATTTGCTGGATGGGGAGAAGAGAAATATTAAGATCACAAACCCGGATGATATGATCGCCGCTGAAGCTTTTTTAAAAGAATGAGGCTGTCTCAAAAGGTCTTCCCAAGGTCATTTCGAGCGTATGCGAGAAATCTATACTATTAATACTCAGTAGAATAGATTTCTCCCTTCGGTCGAAATGACTAAAATGTCTGACTTTTGAGACAGCCTCTTATTTCCTGCCTTTCCATGTGAAAGACAACAGGTTTCCGAGAATTCCCGTCAGGCTGATGAAGATGAAGTATAATAACTGAAAGGGAATATACCATGCCATAAGATGCCTTTGGCCCGCAAAGCCACATATGCTCCAGAGTATCGGAAAATCAACAACGATCTTAAGCAGGAAAATACTAGCGAAAGTTATCGCTACCGTTTCTGAAAATGCTGCATAGGAAAGAGATGCCAGCAGACAGAGGTTAAACAGCAAAACCACGAGG
>DAOVZP010000320.1 GCA_030635045.1 Bacteroidota bacterium
GCCATAGTATACCCATAGAAACGCACAGATCTGCATCTTGTCGTATGGCTTTTTGAGTTGTTCCCAGCCCTCGGCAGTGGCCAGTATGATCTCCCCCGGGCCGAGATGATGTTCCGTTTCAAAGCCAAGGTTGGTAAAGGAACTGGTTTCGGATGCAAAAGCATAGGAAACTACTTTCTATCCAAGGCTGATGGTAGTCCTGCCCAGTTTATCCCTGGCAGCATAAACGCCTTTGCAACCCAGTATCAGCATGGAACATGAGCCTTTCACCTTTTCGTAAACGTTCTCTATACCTTTTTCTATGCTTTCTTCCTCACAAATAAGCATGGCCACAAGCTCTGTAGCGTTGGTTCCTTCAGGGCTGACCTCTGAAAATGTCCTGTGCATATCCAAAGCCCTTTGTGTCAGCTCTTCAATATTAACGATCTTACTGACCGTGACAATGGCAAACTCCCCCAGGTGGGATTTTATGATGATCGGCTGGGCCTCAAAATCGCTGATGACCCCAATGCCGCTCCTGCCGGAAAACTCTTTCAGCTCTGACTCGAATTTTGTTCTGAAATATGAATTCTCAAGGTTATGGATGCCGCGCTTGATACCTATATCATTTACCACAGCCATGCCGCCCTTTTTGGTTCCAAGGTGTGAATGATAGTCGGTGCCGTAGTAAAGATCTGTTACACAGTCGCTTTTAGAGATTGTTCCGAATAAGCCCCCCATGATTTTTATTATTTTGGATTAATGAAATGGAAAAGGAAATAAAACTACATGAATTTTCAGGAGGATATGGCTTGTGTTGATAAATTGTGAATAAAGCGATGCGGTCAGCTGTTCTTCAAAAAACCATTCTGTTTAGCCAAAAGTGTCATTAGTAGATTGATATAAAGTTTTTTAGGAATCAGGACTTATTTTTATTCTTCGATTGTATGAATTTAAAACCCACTAAAAATGAAAACAATGAGCAGAATTTCTGTATTTATTTTTCTTTTCCTGTTCTTTACCGGAAATATTTTTTCCCAGGATATCTATGAAGCTGTTGCAAATGGCGACCTGGTTATGGTAAAAGAGATCCTTGTGGAAAACCCGGAATTGTTAAATGCAAAAAACGCGGGTGAACTTACTCCGCTGAACCTGGCCTGTGAGCGTGGACAGGCAGGTATAGTCGATTTCCTTCTGAATCAAGGGGCTGATCCTTATCTTGGCGACAGGGAGAACTCTCAACCCATACACCTGGCAGCCATCAGTGGCAGCATCGAGTGTATGGATCTGTTGCTTGGCCGTGGAGTTGATATTGATTTGCAGGATGATTTTGGCATGACACCTCTATTATTCGCTCTGAGTCGCGGGCAAAGGGATATGTCAGCATATATAGTTGAAAAAGGAGCTGATATAGATCTGCGATCAGGTGTTGGCTGGTCGGCTGTGCATCTGGCTATTGTTACACGTAACAATGAGCTGGCGAAAGAATTGATAAACAGGGGAGTTGAGGTAAATGTAGCCCTGGAAACAGGCATGACACCTTTACACAGCGCTGTATCGTATGGGAACACTGATCTGGTAAAAATGCTTATTGACCACGGCGCCGACATGGAAGCCGAAAGCAACCATGGTGACCGGGCATTGAATATGGCATTGAATCCAAACACTTATGACGCCCTCAGGTATCTTGTAAAAAGTGGAGCTGATGTGAACCACCGGAACAACAGGGGAGCACATCTTTTGCATAATATTGCCGGAAGGGGAACAGCCATGGAAAATGCCGGGCTATTGCTGGATCGGGGTGTGGATGTGAATGTGAGGGATGATTTTGGACGTACACCATTATTCTTTACCACATGGTCGGAGGATCCGGATGGAATGAGTAAATTTTTGATACTCAATGGAGCTGACGTCAATCCTGATAATTGTAAGGATGAGAAAACATGTGAATGTTATCCGAACTTCAGTACTCCGCTTCATGGAGCTGCAAGACACGGACAATTGGCTTTGACAAGGAACCTGGTTATGAATGGTGCAAGGGTGAATATATATAATGATGAAGGGCAAACACCTCTCCACTGTGCTATTCAAAGCGGTGACCCTGAGATCGTACAATACCTGGTTGATCATGGTGCATTTCTCAATGTACCGGAAAAGAGCCAGGGCAGCACGGAATTACATCTGTCAGTGGCTATGGGATACTCTGACATTACTGATATTCTTCTTGAAAATGGTGCAGATCCCGATGTGGCCGATAATTGTGGTAAAACCGCTTTTGACTATGCAATGTATTATAACCATAAAGCATTGGGATATGATCTGCTGGCGGCAGGTGCTGATGACGTAAAGCTGGCTGATTACCTTTCTGCCGGTGATGAACTCGCTGAAAATGTAGCCGCCGGTGAAGCAAAGGTTTGGTTCCTCGGACACAGTGGCTGGGCCGTGAAAACACAGAATCATTTCCTCATTTTCGACTATTTCTGTAATACCCGCGACCGCAAGCCTGACGATTCCTGCCTGGCATCAGGATGTATCATCCCTGAGCAGATAAAAGACATGAATGTAACAGTGTTTATTACTCACAGCCATGGCGACCATTATGATCCCCGTGTTTTCAACTGGAAAGAAACTATCCCCGATATCGAGTACGTGCTTTGCTGGAACCAGGAAACGGAAGGGAACGAGTATACTTTGATCCCGGTTCATGATGAACAGCAGGTGGAGGACATGAATGTTTACGTTCATCACTCAACAGATTTGGGTGGGGGATACCTTATAGAGGTTGATGGATTGACCATCCTGCATATGGGCGATCATGCCAATGGGGAAGATGAGCTGATGGCTGAGTTTACTGATGAGATTGATATAATTAAGGATAAAGGGCTTGATATCGACATCATGTTTGGCGGTATCAGGGGCTGTAGCCTTGGCGAGCCTGATACCGCCAAACATGCCGGTAGCCATTCTTTCGCATATAAGGAGTTTGTAGAAACTGCAAAGGCTGATGGTTATGATACCGACATGAAGTATATGATCCACAAAGGCGACAGGTTTAAGTATGTTAAGGAGAAGGAAGAAGAGATGACGGCTCTTTGAA
>DAOVZP010000308.1 GCA_030635045.1 Bacteroidota bacterium
ACAACATTGCCGGAGGGTTCCCTTCCTTCAAAGAAGGATATGCCGAATGCTTTTGCCACGATGCCGGGGTTCAATTCTCCATCCCTCGGTATGGTGCCGTCAAGGCGGCCATGAATGGTTTTGCCATTGTTCATATATCCTCTTATAGATTCTTCTACAAGCGGGTAGCCTTCTTCCAGGACCAGTACCTCATCACATTCCTGATACATCTTCTCAATAAGTTTCCTGGGTAGTGGATATTGCCCGATCTGCAGGACAGGGTGCGGAACTTCTTGTTCCGGGAAGTTTTCAACAAGATAATTGTAAGCGATCCCACAGGCAATAATACCTAGTTTTTTGTCTTCGTTGTCAAGATATTTATTGAATGCTGACTCTTCCGATTCCTTGATAAAAGCATCCTGGGTTCCCAGGAGCATTTTATACCTGCGACGTGCATTGCCGGGAAGCAGGATGAACTGATTCGATGTTTTGGGCAGTCTCAGTTTATTCTGCTCACGTGTTTCACTACGCACAACGCCGGCGCGTGAATGTGCCAGGCGTGTGGTGATGCGCATCAGTACAGGGATTTCATATTTCTCAGAAAGCTCGTAGGCGTAATGCACCATGTCGTAAGCTTCTTGCTGGTTTGAGGGTTCAAGCATCGGGATCAAAGCGAAATTCCCAAAGAACCTGGAATCTTGTTCATTCTGAGAAGAATGCATAGAGGGGTCATCGGCAGAAACTACCAGTAAACCACCGTTTGCACCTGTGATTGCGGAGTTGATGAAAGCATCGGCGGCTACATTTAATCCGACATGTTTCATACATGTCATCGCCCTTTTTCCAATATAAGAAACCCCCATGGCCGCTTCCATGGCTGTTTTCTCATTGGATGTCCAACTGGCAATGATCTTGCCTTCTTTAACTTCTTTCGACCGAAGAACATATTCTGTAATCTCAGTGGAGGGTGTGCCGGGATATGCATATAATCCTGATAAACCTGCATCTATTGCAGCCTGTGCAATCGCTTCATCCCCAAGTAATGGTAATTTGCTCATATAGGTAAATATACTTGTTTAATTAGGTGATTGGGTATGATACAAAGCTAAAAAAATCTCATGTATTAACATGGTGTTAATAACTTCAATGCTTAATTTATACTTATTATAATTAATTTTGAGTCAACTCAAGTCTATGAATTTTCTTGCACACGCATTCCTGTCGGGGGATGATGATGAAATACTTATTGGTAATTTTATCGCTGATGCCGTTAAGGGAAACCGTTTAGAACAGTTTAATAATGGGGTCCGGGAGGGTATTTCACTCCACAGGAAGATTGATTCCTTTACTGATCATCATCCTGTCTTTATCAGGAGCAAGCATCGGATCCAGGAGGAATATGGCAAGTTTTCGGGAGTGGTCATCGATATCTACTATGATCATTTTCTGGCCCTGGACTGGGACATATATTCAGACAATGAACTTTCTGAATTTGCATTACACGTTTATGACCTGATGCTTAGAAATTACATTCTTTTGCCGGCGAGGTCAAAGCGCATCCTTCCCTATATGGTGATTCATAACTGGCTTGTTGGCTACTCACGCTTTAAAGACCTTCAGTGGGTATTCAATGGCATGTCGCGCAGAAGCAGAAAATATAATTCAGGGATGGAGGGTGCGGTTGAAAGCCTCAGGAAACATTATTCCGCCTTTCATGAAGACTTTAAAGAGTTCTTCCCTGAAATGATCGCATATGCAAAAGACCTCAGGGAAGAATTGGGGGCAAAAGATCTCTCCCGGCCCCTTTAAAAATAAATTATTACTTACCTGATCACAAACTTTTCAGTGAGGTGCTTTCCGCAATCGCAGCTGATATGAGCAAAATAAATACCTGATGGCAAAGTGCTAACATCGATGCGCTCACTTACAGATCCAGTATGATCGTTAGCAGTTTTCTTGCTGATCATCATCTGCCCGACCTGGTTTACGATGGATATGCTGATGCCTGTGTTTTGTAATGCATTAAACTCGATCACTACATGATCTTCGGCCGGATTTGGAAATACGCTTAGGTGAGAAACGGGGCCCGGATGTCCGTCAATTATTCCTGATTCCGCTGATGAATAGAACGCGACCGTATCAATGCTTCCCAGGCCGGCATTGTCGAGTATCTCGATACTCAGCAGGGGGCCCTTGGAGTCAGGGGCGAACCATGTAAACTGTGTTCGCACAACGTCAAATTCCTTAATGAAGTTCCCTCCCATGAATAAAGAGTCTATTTCAGCATCTATGGTTATTATTCGCAAAACATTTGTATATGTTCCATTGGGCAGAATTAATGTTCCGTATGAGTCAGCAAACATTTCGCTGGCGGCAGTTACATGTACAGTAGCTACCGGTGTGGTGACAATACCTTTATAAGTGTCAAAGTATGTATCGTCATAGGTGAATGGAAATTTGACAAATGTCCTGCTGTCACTGTATACCAGCAGTGAGGGATATGTGCCTGTTAGGGACTCGGAACCCAGATAAAAATATCCATCTGCATTTGTCTGGGCATATGTGAAGATCGTATCACCCATGCTGGTTGCAAATGTAGCTGATGGGAACTCATTGCCGGAAGGTGCTTGCGAAGGGTCGACGACTGTTACCTGACCTCCGGATATTGTTATTAATCCTGAATAATCCCAGCTCACATCAGGTCCGGTCGTACCGGTTGTCAGTCCGTTGGTAGATACGCATTGAATATCCATAACATCCCCGATCTCAGGAACATTTTGTGGATACTGAAGCGTTGGTTGCGCCGTGAGCATTGCTGTGAAAAATATACAGCTTGCAAATACGTATAATTTTTTCATAATGCATGGTTTTGGTTAGTATCGTTATTCAAATATAGTAAATATTCGGGTGAAATCAAAGAAATTCTCGGGTGCGGGGTCGCGGGTCCCGGGTTCAGGGTTTAAAATAGTGTATCCCGATTGTTGAAAAATTTTAGGTTTTTGCAGCCTGAACGCATATGAAATGAACAGGTTTTACGTTATATGGAGTATAAATTGATTTAATCAGGGTTTTGACGTTTGCTGTGCACCCTGTTTTTGTAACATTAATGCCGATAGAGCGTCTAATGATTAAGGTTTAAGGGATTTTCCCAGCACCCGGAGCCCTGAACCCTGTACCTTGAACCCTGAACCCG
>DAOVZP010000355.1 GCA_030635045.1 Bacteroidota bacterium
ATGTGCTGTACATCTATAATCTCGATGCTTATTTCGGGAATAATATCATCTATGGCAACAAATCTGAAGAGATGCTGATCGACTCTGATGAGCAAGGTGATTTTAACTATACTTTCGATCATTGTTTGCTCAAAACTGAGATGAACATCTCCGATGAGGAGCTGTTTCCGGGAAGCATTAAAAATCAAGACCCGATTTTCGCCGATGTCGACAATAACAATCTGGCCCTCGACTCCCTTTCCCCCGGCATCGATATGGGAAGCGTTGATGTAATTAATACATCGCCACTGCCGGCCATCATTGATAAAGACATTTTGGGTGTTAGCCGGATCAGCTCGCCGGATATGGGAGCGTATGAATATATACCGGAGTGAGTGCCGAGTGATGAGTGCCGAGTGGCGAATTTTCGTATTTTTGACCTTCATCAAACAATAATCCTATGAATGGAATAATCAAATTTATTTTGCCGGTCATTATGATAATATTCATTGCCGGCTGCATGCAAGAAACCAAAGAGAAAGAAACCAAGCGCGAGCCTATGAAGATCACAAAAGAGAAATTCGGCCGGGTCGATACCATGGATGTATATCTGTATACGATGACCAACGATAATGGCATGACCGTTAAGATCACAAATTACGGGGGCATCGTGACCTCCATACTTGTCCCCGACAAAGATGGAAATATCGCCGATGTTGTGCTGGGCTTTGATGAACTTCAGCCCTACCTCGACGGGCATCCGTATTTCGGTTGCATCGTTGGCCGCTACGGCAACAGGATCGCAAAAGGAAAATTCAGCATCGATGATGTTGAATACACACTGGCAACCAATAACGGGCCTAACCACCTCCACGGTGGCATAAAAGGTTTTGATAAGCAGGTGTGGAATGCCAAAGAGAAAAGCTTTCCCGACACTGCATCCCTCCGCTTACGATATACCAGTCCTGATGGCGAAGAAGGCTATCCCGGTAATCTCAGGGTAATGGTGATCTACTCCCTCACAAACGACAATGAGCTGATCATTGATTATAAAGCCACTACCGATAAGGCCACACCGCTTAACCTCACCCACCACTCCTATTTCAACCTGGGCGGGACACAGCAGGATGCACTGGACCATGTACTGACCATTGCCGCACACAAATATGTAGCAGTAGATGAGAACCTCATCCCCACCGGGGAGTTGCCGGATGTACAGGGCACTCCGATGGACTTCAGCAGTTCACACAGTATCGGAGAACGTATTGCTGATGTCGATGGGGGCTATGATCACACCTATGTACTATTTAATATGGGGGAGGTGCTTAAAGTAGCCGATGTATATCATCCGGGATCCGGCAGGGCCATGGAGGTGTTTACCTCCGAGCCGGGCATACAGTTTTATTCAGGAAATTTCCTCGATGGAAGCCTGACCGGGAAAAACGGGGTCGTTTATAACCAGCACCATGGCTTTTGCCTGGAAACACAACATTTCCCGGACTCACCAAACCAGCCTGATTTCCCCTCGACCATATTGAGGCCGGGAGAAGAATACAGCTACACCACCATCTATAAATTCCTCACCAAATAGTACTGAAATTGGCAATGAAGAGAAAAATCAAAGAGCAGCAGGCCGGCAGTAAATATTTTCAATTTATCGTGCCCCTGCTCATCGTGATCGCTACGCTGGTAATATATAATCCTTCTATGCAAAATGGCATAATGCATGGCTGGGATGACACTGAATACCTGTTGGATAAGGGCGTTCAGGAATTCGACCTGAAAGAAATATTCACAAATTACCACCTGGGCATGTACCAGCCACTGGCGGTGATGACGATAGCCATGAACTTCAACAGCGAAGCCGAAGGTGCCAGAACCTATCATGCCACTAACCTTTTCCTGCATATCCTCAACATACTTCTCGTATGGCTGTTGATACGAAAGCTCAGCCGAAGAAATACCGTTGCCGGGATTGGGGCTTTTCTTTTTGCCATGCACCCTATGAATGTGGAAGCTGTGGCATGGATATCTGCCAGGAGCACCCTGCTGTTCACTATGTTTTACCTTGGAGGAATACTCACATATTTAAGATACACGGAGAATAAAAAACCGGCCTGGTTCATATTCACCATCCTGCTTGCTCTGCTGGCATTGTTAAGCAAGTCGCTTGCCATCAGCTTCCCGCTGGTACTGGTTGTCATAGATTATTATCAGGGACGAGGCTGGGGGAAAAAGCAATTGCTGGAGAAGCTTCCTTTCCTGGCGCTATCGATCGTTTTTGGAATCTTCACGGTAGATGCTGCACAAACCTATGGTCACATCACGGAGCTGCAACATGATTATTCAATTTTCAACCGCTTTTTCATCCTGTGCCATACTTTCGTATTCTACCTTGTCAAGTTTTTTGTTCCAATAGAATTATCAAGTATTTACTCCTATCCTGAACTTAAGGGAGGAAGCCTCCCCCTGATCTATTATCTGAGTGCCATCCTGCCGCTTGCCTTGGTATACCTGATCTACCGTTTTTGGAGGAAACAAAAGGAATTGATCGCCGGGCTCCTGTTTTTCAGCATTGCCATCGCCCCGGTACTGCCACTGTTCTGGTCGAGGGTGTTTATTGCAGCCGACCGTTATGCCTATCTTTCATTTATAGGCTTGTTTCTGATCGCAGGCCTGCTCATCGACAGGCTGATAAACAAGAAATTCATCAGCAGTGCCCCTGTACGCTATGGTGCTGCCGGAATATTGATGGTTTACGGCATCTTTCTGATGTATAACACGAACAAACAATGCACTTACTGGAAAAATGGAGAAACACTGCTCACACAGGCTGTCATACTCAGTGAATCAGCACCTTCAAAAGCACTG
>DAOVZP010000123.1 GCA_030635045.1 Bacteroidota bacterium
ACCAGTGGAGCACGTTGTCCGCCGGAAGTACTGACCTGTGCATAAGCATCAACGTATATCTTATCAATATTCAGATTCCCATATGTTGTGTCAAGCCTTGTTGCCATTTTCTCGGCATGCCCCATATGGAGGTTGCTGTCTTCATCATCAGCAACAAAGCAAATGATATTACGCCAGTTCCCGAATACATCAGGCTCACCACTTGAGTAATGTATGATCTTATCTACCATTTCCCTGGCCGATTGTTGGGTGGATACCACCAGCCGGCCAATGCCAAGATCCAGCATGTCATAGATACTTCCTTCGCTTTCGCCAGCATCCAGAAGGCCGTAATAATCATCTGTAGCTATGGAGCTGACGATATTCATGGATCTTTTGTCTTCCCAGGTTGGAACGAAGTTTGAATTATCTTCAAGCCTGTCTTTATAATCGTAGGAAGCATCGCCAAACAGCAAAAGGTAACGGCATTCGCCACCCGGAGGAGCTTCATCATACATCATTTTCATAAAATTCCTGATAGCAGTGATATCTTGTGCACCGGAGGAGAATTCATTATAAACCTTATCTACTTCCGTAAGAAAAACATTCAATCCATCGTGATCCCTGTGATGATTTGCCAGTCGGGTGGCCTCACTCATAAAGGCCGGATGGGCAACGATCAAGAGGTCGGGGATGGAGATGGAATGCAGGTTTTGATTAGGTATTTTCCCAACAAAGGAAGTACTGTAGTACGAAGTACCGTCGAAGGCAATAAACTCGCTGATGCTATCTGCCGGCAGGCGGAAAGTTATTGCAGAGCCATTGATATTTGTGTTTACCTTCCTGATATTGAACCTGTCAGTAATATCCCAAAGGGTCAGAGCCGATGAGGCACCACTCATATTATACTCGGCTACATTACCGGTACCGGCTGATAATGGATCCCTGAAAGCCAGCTGGCCACTTCCGAAGTTCAGCTTCCGCCTTGCATTCAAGGCAATGTAATCCATCCATCCGATAGAGGCCGAAAAGGGCTTGCTGTAATTTACTTTAAGCAACACGTTCGAACTGCTCACAGCAAACTCTGACTCGCTTGTGGCAGTACGTGCATATTGATCTGTTGTAAAAGACACAGTCTGCACTGTAAGGGTCTCTACAAGCTCGTTTCCATTGATATAATATTTAAAATTGCTCGAAGCACTTGATCTGGCTGCAACCCTGGTCTTCATTTTTACGGGAGAGCTGAGGTCAATATCAGGAAAAGTGAATGTATATTCGACGGTGGTCTGCACTTCATAAGGCGGGTATTCAAACCAGTCGCGACCGGTTTTGACAATGTTCAGATCATCTTTCTCAATAAATTTCCTGCCGGTGAATTTATTTACGATATGTGTATATGGCTGCGTTGTGGAAGAAACACTCTGTATCCTCTTTCCCTGGCCCAGGTCAGCGGTGATAAAGTAGTAGGAAAAATTTGAATATAAGTTTACCCGATGTGTAAATTGCTGTGTACCATCATCCCAGGCCCATACATCCGGCGACTCCCCATAGAAAAGGATATAGTCACCCTGGTTGAAGCTGCCATCGTTCTCGCCAGCAACAAAGATGGCATTTTCCATCAGGTCGTCAAGCCTCGGAGCAGAACAAGGCTCCGGCAACATACCACCGCCATTACCATAAACCCGAAGGTTTCTTGGGTCAATCGATGAAGGGCTGAGCCCCATAGACGAAAGATCATCATATGTGATCAAGTGTATACCGGTAAATTGCACAGCCACCTTATACCAATTGCCGGATGCGAGCACAGAATTTTGCTTGTATACCTGTGCAGCAGCACGTTGCGGGTAGGCCTGTTCACTGAACCGGAGGTGGATGCTGAAAGATACCAGTTTCTGATAGCTGCCACTTACCGGATCCTTGCGCAAAGGGACGAAGGAGACAGCAGCAAACGCCTGTTTCCTTTCCATGGCGACAGCCGTGCTGATCTTCAGCCTGGATTCGATGTACTCATATCCCTGTATGTTCTTAAGGGCTGCTTCATCAATATTTTCCCATACCTCCTCAGTGATGGAAGCCTCTATATTGATATTGGGATTTCCAACAGAAAACCTTTCTCTGAACACTGGAAGGCTGCCCGTTTCTGAATTATAGCGCGCTCCGGCAAAAGACAACTCATACACATACTTGTTATCAGTTATCTTCACCTTTGTGACCGGGGTCCAGTCGAGGCTTCTGTGCAGAGGCCCGATATCACCCAATGACATTAGAGGGATAAATAAAAAAACTACCAGTAAAAGGGAATTCACTCGAGTAAGCATATGCTAAGGTTTAACCGGTTTCATGCCCGTAGGCAAAAGGATTAAATGTCTGGTTTAAAAAAATACGCAGGCCCATATATCCAAATTACATTTTTAAACGTTTTTGTTCAGTAAATATTGCGAAAATAAGGCTGTTCAGACAATTATTTTCATAGATGTAAAAAAAATGTTCGTATTATTGTAAATTAAATTTTGAGCATTGTTTTCAAAGAACATGATGACCAGATTTACTCATATCCTAACATTACTAATCCTGCTGGGGTTCTTTTTAAAAAGCCAGGGGCAATCACAACCCGATCCTCATTTTTCCCAGTTCTATGCAAATCAGCTTTATCTGAACCCGGCTCTTGCGGGATCAAATGTTTGCCCACGACTGAGTATGAGTTACCGGAACCAGTGGCCTTCCCTGCCCAATAATTTCGTTTCTTACAGTGCAGCATTCGACATGTATATTCCCAAGATCTCAGGAGGTGTAGGAATTTATTTTCTGGGAGATAATGCTGGAGACCTGATAAACACCAATATTATCAGCGCCATGTACTCATACAGGCTACAGATTGGCAATTGGACACACATTAATTTTGGGCTTGAAGCCAGCTATATACAAACCACTTTAAAGTGGAACAACCTTATTTTTGGCGATATGATCGACCCCAACCAGGGGGTTGTTAATCCAACATCTGAGGTCCCTCCCGACAATAACAGCATTGCATATCCTGATTTCGATGCAGGGATCGCCTTTTCGTATAAAGGGAATATTTATGGCGGTGTAGCCGTTCATCACCTCACAGAGCCAAATAATGCATTTTACGATGCCAGTACAAGCAAGTTATACATGAAAGTCACTGTGCATGGGGGAGCCTTTATTGACCTCACAGGCAGCAGCATACGTGATGATAACTATGGCAGCTTTTCCATCTCCCCAAATTTTCTTTACATGCAACAGGATAACTTTCATCAATTAAATGTAGGTTTGTATGTTAATTATAGGCCATTTATTGTCGGAGCATGGTTCAGACATAATTTCGAAAACGTTGATGCCATCGTCCCGATGATAGGGCTGGACTGGAAAGGATTGAAGGTAGGATACAGTTATGACATCACCCTTTCCAACTTAAAAGGCACCACCGGTGGCGCACATGAAGTGTCGCTGGGATGGCAATTTAATTGTATGGATCAAAAAAGAAGACGTATTAAGGCAATAAATTGCCCCAGGTTTTAGTTTATAAGTCACAAATTACACCAAAGAAAGAACAAAATCATGAAGTACAGCAGATTAGCCCTGGTATTCTTAACAATGATCTTCGTCGCATCATTGTCGTCCTGCAGCTTTTTCCAAAAGAAACAGCGCTCCAGGACCACTAACTGGGAATACAACAATCCTGAAAATGGCGGATTTGAAGTTTCCGAAGTGAGGGAACAATTTACCGGACCCGGCCTTATCCTTATTGAAGGAGGTACTTTTGTTATGGGCTCTACACAGGAAGACCTGATGTTCGACTGGAACAACTATCCGCGTAGGGTTACCATTTCTTCTTTTTATATGGATGAAACGGAAGTCAGTAATCTGGACTACCTCGAATACCTTTACTGGTTAAAGCGTATTTTCGGTGCTGACTACCCACAGGTATTTGTCAATGCCCTTCCCGACACCCTCGTCTGGCGCGACAGGCTTTCATACAACGAGCCACTGGTAGAAACATACCTCCGCCATCCGGCATATCATCATTATCCTGTTGTTGGTGTAACCTGGTTACAGGCCAACGACTACTGTTCGTGGAGGACAGACAGGGTAAATGAATGGATGCTTATCAATGAAGGCATCCTGGATCTGGATCCGGATCAGAAAAATGAAAACAACTTCAACACTGAAGCATACCTGGCCGGTCAGTACGAGGGACTTGTAAACAAGCCACTGCGTAATCTGAATCCGAACTCTACCGGCGAAAGAAATGCCAGCATCCGAGATGGCATCATCACACCCCGCTACAGGCTCCCAACAGAAGCCGAATGGGAATATGCAGCCCTGGGACTTATTGGTAATACACTCTATGAAAGAGTTGTTGAAAGGAGAAGATATCCATGGAACGGGAATTATACCCGTACCGATGAAAAGAAATATTATGGCAGCTTCGTGGCCAACTTCAAAAGAGGCCGTGGCGACTATATGGGTGTTGCAGGCAACCTTAATGACGGTGCCGACATCCCTGCCCCGATCGGCTCATACTGGCCCAATGATTATGGCCTCTACAATATGGGTGGCAACGTGAGTGAATGGGTACTTGATATCTACAGGCCTCTTTCGCTCGAAGATTTTTCCGACTACAACCCATACAGGGGGAACGTCTTTAAAAATGCTGTTCGTGATCAGGACGGGTTCCTCGTCGACAAAGACAGCCTCGGCAGGATCAAATACGAAGAAGTGCCTGATGAAGACCTTGTTGGAAGAACCAACTATCGTAAAGCCGATAACAGGAACTATGACGATGGCGACCAGATGACACATCTTTCAGAAAGTGGCGACTGGCTGGCAGAACCAACTGAATCCAACCAAACCAATGGCATGTACGAATACGGAGTTACCTCATTGATAAGTGATGAAGCCCGTGTTTATAAAGGTGGTTCATGGAAAGACAGGGCTTATTACCTCAGCCCCGGCCAGCGTAGGTTTATGAACGAAAATATGGCCACAAACTTTATTGGCTTCCGCTGTGCCATGTCACGTGTAGGCAGCCCAATGCCCGGACACTAATAGTGGATCCGGATAAAATATTCAGCCCCATCCTTGGCATAAGGATGGGGTTTTTTTTATTTTTGTAGCAATGAGCATGATCAATGAACTATACCGGCATTATAAACAGGCGAACGGAATTACCACCGACTCCCGGAATGTAGAGACAGGTTCCATCTTTTTTGCATTGAAGGGTGAACACTTCGACGGTAACAAATATGCTTCCGAAGCACTGGAAAAAGGGGCAAGTATTGCTGTTGTAGATGATAAAGAATATGCCACAGCCCCCGGCTGCCTCCTGGTGGAAGATGCACTGAAAGCCTTGCAGGAACTGGCCACCTTTCACAGAAAAAAACTGGATATCCGTGTCATCGGGCTGACGGGCACCAATGGAAAGACCACAAGCAAAGAATTGATCAGGCAGGTGCTTTCAAAAAAGTACAGGACACATGCTACAAGCGGAAACCTGAACAATCACATCGGTGTTCCCCTGACTATTCTCAGCATCGGAAATGATATTGAAATAGCAGTGGTTGAGATGGGTGCCAACCACCTGGGGGAGATCGCTCAGTTGTGCCAGATAGCACAGCCCACCCACGGGCTGATCACCAATATCGGAAAGGCACATCTTGAGGGTTTTGGAAGCTATGAAGGTGTGATCAGGGCAAAATCCGAATTATACAATTACCTTTTGAGTTCGGAGGGAAAAGCATATGTTCATTACGATGATGAATTATTGATGAAACTTGCATCACAGCTTACGAAAGAGACTTATGGTTCCGATAACAAAGCCGATGTGCATGCTTCAATAATAGC
>DAOVZP010000225.1 GCA_030635045.1 Bacteroidota bacterium
TCAGGTCGATGATCTGGTCTTCTTTTCCCAATGCTTTTCTACTCTCAAGGAATCGGTCGAAATATTTACTCCAGAGCATGGCCTGCTCCTTTCCGGTTACATTCTGATCTTCCTTGTCGCTGTATAAGGTCCTGACAGAAGAGATCAGACTGGCTGTAGAGCTGACAATATCTGCCGGCCCGCGATGGGTCATAATGATAAGTGCATCCGGGTAGACCTCAAATATTTCAGAAAGCCGGCGCAGGTGGACAGGTGATTTTAGCAGCCAGCGTTCTCCTTTTACACCTCCTGATTGAAGATATTGCAGGAACCTTTTATGAAAGCGCATAGTTCCCGGCATATCTGATCTGTCAGAGAACCAATCCATGTATGATGGCAGATATAGTTGTGCAGAAAACTGAAAACTATTAAAATCAAATGCTGTGATCCCGAGGCATTCCTGCGGTGAATCGGCTTCCATATAATGCTTACGGCGGAAGTCGGGCACCAGCTTGAACAGCTGGCTGAATTCTTTTTCTACTGTACGGAGCTGCTCATTATCCCTGAATGTTTCGGGTGTTGCAGCAGGATATGGCAGCAAACATTCCCATGCAAGCGGCGACCTGTGTGCAGGATCCTCATGAAGGATCGCATGCAGGATTGTCGTCCCGGTGCGCGGCATACCTATGATAAAAACCGGCTGTTCTATGGCCTGCTCTTCAATCCATGGGTTCCGGGCCATTTCCTGTTCGATCTTATATCGTCCGTACAGGATGCGTTCGAGAAGACCTTTCACAGCCAGTGCCCCAAAAGGATTCGGGCGTCCCTCCTTGTTGATGGAGTTTACCAGTATATGCAGGCCTTCTTCAGCAGCGGGGATGCTTCCCGAAAATCCGGATTTCTTTTTTGCCTTTGAAATGATAGCATCCGCATCGATTTTGAAAGGATCCATTTTCACCGTTCTTAATGCATAGCCTGCCCCATTGATAATCTTAAGCATGGATGAGCGTTGAACGCGCAACGAAGGTTGTTTTGTCATAGACTTACGTTAATTGTTTCAGCTTTTGCGCAAGGCCGAAATCGCCCTTAACCTTTATTTTCCCTGTCAGGGTAGCGATCATAGGGTTGATCTCTTTACGCTGAAGTTTTAAGTAAGTTTCTATGCTCATGGTGATGGTGCAATTTGCTTCTTCATCGGCATCGCGCAGCACGTTCTCTTCGCTGCTGCCATCGATGACAATAAACTGCCCGTCAAGTTTAAATTTTAGTTTTTTGCCGAGTGGAGGAATGGTCTTCACTTTCTCGGCAAGTTCCCGTCTGATGTCTGTTATGTCCATGCGCCAAATATAGAAAAATTAAGGTTGCCTGCCTTCAGAAGCTCAGCAATCTTATCATCTATGAATGCCCCTTCACCACAATGCGCATGATCTTGTAATTCAGCATCAGGAACTTATATAACTGAATAAAAATATTCGTTCTCATTCGTTTCGTTGCTGCAGTTGGAACGGGAGGATAATATTCATCCTTATAGGCGCGGATTACTTTTGGATCTGTCATGATAAAATACTTTTAGTTGATCAATACTTTGTTTACTCCGGGAGCAGCCACCAGAAGGGGTAGCCTTTTGCTTTATGAAGGAACATGTAGTGCAGGAAGAGTTTTATCCAGTGCCCCGACAGGCCGATCTCCCCGACAGTACCTTTAATATCCCTTCCCCATTGCGGATATTTATCCCAATCCGGCACAACCGGTGATACAGTCATGGTGGCACCAAGGCCTTTTGTCATGCTATAGCCTGCTGATACTATACATGCGGCACCCATGCGTCCCATGTTGGCCGTATGCTTGTGCTCTATCTTTCCATGCTTGATCTGGTGTGCAATGTTCAGGGCAACGATCTTACCTATCACTCCCGATGGCATTCCTGTTCGTGGCGGAGCAGGAAAAATGGCTGTGCCATTGGGGCTTTTCATTGGCTTGGATATAGAATGTGGCGGGGCGAAGGCAATACCCGTTGCATACATATTTGTGTATGCCGGGCTCTGGTATGTCTGCGGCCAGTCGTCGACGCTCCACTCCTCAAAAGGTTTTTGCGTATAGTCGGCATCCACCTTCATAAATTTATTGGGAGCAAATACCACTGATGTGATATCTTCTCCTTTCTTATCATAAGCCTTTATGTCATGGCCTGAGAAAGCCGGGATAAGCATGGCAAAATCGAATCCGGCCGTTTTGTATTCCCCTGCAAGGGTCTCATAATGTGCCAGGCCGGGCTCAACCTTATAAACACCTGCCCGCTTGATCCAATTGATGTTATTCTCTGCAAAAATAGATTCGGTAAAGATCTTTGTCGGTGTGACATAACCTCCCCTTTTCACAAAAGCACCACCCATGCCGAAATCGCCAAGTTCATACTCATTTGAAATCCAGGTGATCTCTGCCAGGTGATCCAGCTTCCTTCGCTTCAACTCAAAGGAAATGTTCAGGGCATATTCGAAAGCAGCACCCTGGCAGGTGGAAGTCGGGCTGCCGGTGCCAATCAGGAACCTTTGCTTCTCGCCCTTTTCCATTTTTTCGATGCTTGCGCGAAGGGCTTCCCAGGCTTCCGTTGCATGGCTGAATGAGCAAACGGATAATGTGTTTTTACCCGGCCCCAGGCCTTCCGTTGCATCGAAGTTAAGTCTGGGCCCCGTGGCATTTACCAGGTAATCGTATTCCACCTTTTCTGTTATACCGGCCTTTTCTTCTGAAGTATATTCCACTGTTACATATCCTGAGCTAATACTGTCATCACCTTCCGGATGGATAGAAACAGCTTTTGCCTGCTTGAAGATGATCCCCCATCGCTTATAAACTTTTTGCAGTTTGAACCTGATCTGCTCAGGTTTCATCCTGCCCACTCCTACCCAGATGTTGGAAGGGACCCATTGATAATACTGGCTGGGCGACACCACGATCACCTCATGCCTTTTCCCAAGCTTTTTTTTCAGAAATGAGGCAGCGGTGTGTCCGGAGATCCCCGCGCCAAGAACCAGAACTTTCATAGAATTAAGAGGTTTTGGGGTTCATTGCATTAAAATATCATGCATAAATACATATACAGTATGTTATATATGATATAGTACAAAGATAAGAAAATTGTTCAGGGCCGGCAAGCTGCTACTCAAAGACTTTGGTCATTTCAAGCAACAAAGAGTCCATGGATGCCACATCAGTGGCCCCGATACTTCCCGGCCAATTGCCGTACATGGCATTGGGAAGGATGATGAACTTATGGCCGAATTCCTTTTCGAAAGAATCCAGTTGCTCACGTCTTGAATTATTGTCGCTCGCATCCGTATAGAAATCCCCGAGGTTATCCCCTATCAACATGACGATCTCGTATCCGTTTGCTGTGACCCCATCTCTTCGCATTTGTTTATCTGAAGGATTCGGGTTTTCATCCGACTTTTCCAAGCGAAGCAGGAAATGCTCCTCTTCGATCTGCGGAAAGCCCAGGCTTACAAGATTTTCCATGGTGCCCTTCTTTACATATTTTTCCTTGCGGTTTGACAGGTAGAAGATGTTAAAGCCAATGGAATCGGCGTGTCGAAGAAACTCCAGTGCGCCCGGAACCGCCCCGGCATCAGCCTGTTCACACCATTCATCCCACATGTATGGATAGTTGGTGTCCCTGGCGATCATCAGCGCCTCGAAAGGGCTGTTATCCAGCACGGTTTCATCGATATCAACCACTATGGCAAGGTTTTCATTGTATGGATTGTCCATGCGGATCTCATCCACCCTCTCACGAGCTATATTAAATGCCTGGTAAGCAAGGGCACGGTATTCATGAGCATAATAAGTATAGAGGGTTGCCATGGTCAGGGCATTTTCGGAAATGGCCGTACGCCTTGCTTCAGAACTCACCTTTTCCCGGTCACTTATACAGGCCGTAATGGAAAATACAATTAATACAAGCGCTACAATTTTTCTCATGCCAATAATTTGATTCCCCGGGGCAATGATCCTGAAAGGTAAAGTTATGTGATGAAATATATATCAAATTCAGTTTCAGAAGTTTTATCAATCCAATGCCGGCAGTTAAGGCTCGATGCTTTATCAATTAGTGGTGCCGGCAAAAACGGAGTGATCAGCTTATATATCTTACCCTCATCCATATTATTCAGGTCTGCCATCACCTGGTTTACAGGGTGCTCTCCCCGTGCAAGCA
>DAOVZP010000152.1 GCA_030635045.1 Bacteroidota bacterium
AGATAAACGCTCCCCCCACCACCAACTGCTACAAACATCAACGACAAAAAAGGCGAGATGTATACGAGGTTCCTCACCTTGGCAGTGGTGGAAGAAAGTTGCAATGCTTTAAGCCATAAAACATAGGTCAGTCCCATTTCAAAAAGGCCGACATAAAGGCTGCCGCCCATGCCTTCCAGAGTAAAAACTACCTCTTCTTTGATGGCTATCACGTATATGAGGATATAGGCGAAGCCGAAAATGAAATTTATCAATAGCTTGGCTGCTTCTTCCCGCTTGTCCTTCATGTTCATCAGCCAGAAGGAAGCCCAGAAGACCGAGCTGATGAGGGCGAAAAAGATACCCCTCGTGCTGGAAAGTTCAATACCGCCGAATGAGCCTTTCATAATGATGATCAGTAAACCTGCAAAGCTGACCAGGAGTGCAAGGATGCTGTATATTCCTATCTTTTGTTTTAATACCGGTATGGACAAGAGTACGAGTGTTACCGGCCAGACATAGTTCAGGGCAACGGCTTCCTGAGCAAGGAGCAGGTCATAGGCCTCGAAAAGGATGATGTAATATGCAAAAGGGTTGAGCAGGCCCATAATGGCTGAGTTGAGCCACTCACGCCTGCTGATCCTGAAGGAGCCCGCAAGCTTTCCTTCAACGGCTTTCCATCCAAGCAGAAAAAGCATGGAAAAGAAGGCCGCAAAAAGCAGGAGCTGGGAAGCGGATATAAGATCAAGCGTTAGCTTAAATGCAGAGCCGGCTGTCGACCAGAGAAGGATCGCAGCGAGTGCGAGGATATATGCTTTTTGTTGGCGACTGATCATTTTGGGATGGCCCAGGCGGGGAATTCGTTCATATTAATACCAAAAATAGCTGTAGCGAGGTAATAGGTTGCCAGCGTGATAATCAAGGATCCTGCAATATTCAGCAGCAAACCGGTTTTTGCCATGTCTATCATCTTGATCCTGTTGGTGCCAAAAATAATGGCATTAGGCGGCGTGGCTACCGGCAGCATGAAGGCCATCGATGCTGACAGTGTTGCCGGGAGCATGAACAGCAGGGGATTGACATTCCCTGACATTGCGATTCCTGCCAGAACAGGAAGGAGCATCTCCGTTGTTGCGGTATTGCTTGTGAGTTCTGTGAGGAAGGTCATCATCAGGCAGATGGCGAGGATCACAACAATGGGATGGGCAGTGGAGATAAAGCTCAGCTGCTCGCCAAACCACATCGACAAGCCTGAATCTTTAAAGCCACTGGCCAGGGCAAAGCCACCCCCGAACAGCAACACTATATTCCAGGGAAGGCCTCTGGCCGTTTTCCATTCCATCAGCCGTCCCCGGTCTTTTCCTTTTGCAGGGATGATGAAAAGGATGATGGCATAAAAAATTGCAACCGTTCCGTCATTGATATATTCCGGGTTTTTGAACAGGTCTGCCCAGCCCGGAATATTGATGCTTCCGAAGTCAAGTCCGGACCTGGTAAGCCAGGTGAGCGCAAGCAGGACAAAAATGACCAGGACTGCCTTCTCTTCATAAGTGGTTTTTCCAAGGGCCCGGTATTGTTCTCTGAATGTGTCGTGGCTCAGCCTGGGCCACGTTTTCCGGCGGGGGCCGAAGATGAAATACAGGTATCCCCAGACAAAGAAAAAGAAAACCACGCTAATCGGCAGTGCAAACAGGAACCATTGGGTGAAAGTGATCTCAGGGGCATCGGCAAAATAGATATTGAATATCCTCACAAACGAGAGGTTCGGCGGCGTCCCGACCAGTGTAGCAATACCTCCGATTGAAGCGCTGTAGGCAATGCCAAGCAAAAGGCCGGTGGCATACTTTCCTACCTCTGCCTTGCCGATGCTATCCTCCAGTTTGTCGATCACGGATATCACAATGGGGATCATCATCATGGCGGTGGCCGTATTCGATATCCACATGGAGAGGAAAGCGGTGGAGAACATAAAACCCAGCAATATACGTGCAGGGCTTACGCCGGTGAACATCAGTATTTTCAGGGCGATCCGCTTATGAAGGTTCCACTTCTGCATCGCCAGGGCAACCATAAACCCGCCAATGAAAAGAAATATCACATGATTGAAATATGTGGTTGAAACATCTTTTCCGTCCATGATCCCGAGTAAGGGAAAAAGGGCAACCGGCAGGAGGGAGGTCACCGCCAGCGGGATGGCCTCGGTAATCCACCATACGGCCATCAGCAGGGCTACGGCAAGGGTGGCGCTTACAGCAGGCTGTTCAGGCTCAAGATTGGTAAAGAAAAGAAAATAGATGAACAACAACGGGCCGGCGAGAAGCCCAATGGTCTTTATTGGTGTAGCTTTATTGTCTGATTTGCGTATAAACCCTATCATGAAAAGCCCTTTGAATAGCGAATATAGATTATTCTTGAAAAATTAACAATAAGCGGCTGTCAATTCTGTTATAATTTTATAGTTTTGCAGCCCACATAAATTAACGGATATGAAAAGGTTAGCAGTTGTAGCATTTGGCGGTAACGCCTTGTTGAAGGCAGGTGAAGAAGGGACCATAGAACAGCAGGAAAAAAATTCACGCTATACCAGCGAGCGCTTGCTCTTATTGCTTAAAAATAATTACAACCTTGTGATCACCCATGGTAACGGGCCACAGGTTGGCAATATTCTCCTGGCTAACAATGCCGGGCATAAGCATTTTGGATTGCCCGATATGCCCCTTGATATTTGCGTGGCATATTCACAGGGCTTCATTGGTTATATGATCGAGCAGCAGTTGAGGAATGTGCTTCGTGCCCATGAAATGGACCGCGATATCATATCCATCATTACCCAGGTACTGGTAACCAAGGATGATCCGGCATTTCAGAACCCTACCAAGCCAATTGGCCCTTATTATACTAAAGAAGAGGCTGATAAAATTGCTGCGATATCTGATTCGAAATTTGCTGAAGATCCGCAGGGGAGGGGGTACCGCAAAGTGGTTGCTTCTCCAAAACCTCTTGTGATCAGTAATGTGGATACCATCCGTAAGATCTCCCGTGAAGGACAGATCGTGATCGCTGTGGGCGGTGGAGGTATTCCCTCCTATTATGCTGCAGAAAATGAGTTGAGGGGCATCGATGCCGTGATCGACAAGGACCTTGCATCTGCTTTGCTGGCATCACAGATCAATGCTGATAAATTCTTTATCCTTACTGATGTTTCCAAAGTATACCTGAATTTCAACACCCCGCAGCAGAAGGCTATCGATCGTATGTCGGTAGCCCAGGCAAGGAGGTACCTCGCCGAAGGACAATTCACCGAAGGCAGCATGGCACCCAAGGTACGTGCGGCCATCCACTTCGTGGAGCATACCGGAAAAGACACCATCATTACCAGTTCAGATAAGCTGGGTGTTGATGATGGAGGTACGAGGGTTGCTATTGTTTAGTTTGAAGTGCCTGAAGTTAGTGAGACTGGCATATTAAGAGAGAAGCGAATTAAGATGCCATAGTCGAACTAATCCCGACGAAGGAGGGATCTGCTAAAGTGCCTAAAGTTATCCAACTTCAAACTTTAGCTCACTCCAAACTCTATCTCACTTTTAACTTTGATAATCACACCAAACATGCTATATTTGTATATGTCTATTTTAACCCTAATTAAACTATCCCATATGAAGAAGTCAATGATCAGTTTATTCATTATTGCGATTGCCGCGATAGTGTTATCAGGATGCGATTGCCAGAAATCTGTTACTCCTGAAGAAGCGAAAGAAATTGCCAGAGAGGCATACATTTATGGCTTTCCAATGGTTGTGAATTATAAGGCCATGAGTGCTTATGTACTTGATGAATCTTCACCGGAGTACAAGTGTGCTTTTAATGAAGTTGGATGTGAAGCACGAGTGTATGGTCCTGATGACAAGGCGGTTGTAACACCTAATTCCGACACTCCCTATTGTATGATGTGGTGTGATATCAGTGAGGAACCGGTTGTTATCACAGTACCTGAAATGGAAGAGGAGCGCTTTTACCATTTTCAACTAGTCGATCTGTTTACCCATAATTTTGCTTATGTCGGAACATTAACAAGCGGGAATGAAGCCGGACATTTTATGATCGCAGATCCAACGTGGCAGGGAGACCAGCCTGAATATATTGAAGATATCATTCGTTGTGAAACTCCTTTGTTTTTCATTGTAGTCAGAACACAACTCTTTGGTACTGAAGACCTGGGAAGTGTAAAAAATTTACAGGATGCATACCGGATCCAGACTTTAAGTGAATACATGGGAGGAGAGGTTATCCCAAGAGGGAATACGGTCAATGTACCTGAATGGAATGAAGGAGATCAGTTCACAGCTGCATCATTTGTGTATCTTGATGCATTATTGGATATGATGGAGCCAGTCTCTGAAGAGAAAGAACTCTGGGAGAGGTTTGCAAAGATCGATATCGGTCCCGGGAAAACTTTTGATATGGAGGCTTTCGATCCTGAAATACAGGAAGCTGTTAATGAAGGTATTCATGAAGGAATGACTGAAATAGAAACATTCCTTGCAGGAATAAATAGTGATCCGCTTGCCAGTGCTAAGATATTCGGTACACGTGAGTTTATGAAGCAGACTGCTAAAGAAGAATATGGCCAGTCAAATCATTACCTTCCACGGGCTGCTGCTGCCCATCTTGGATTGTATGGTAATTCAGGGTCAGAGGCCATTTATCCGGTATATCTGCTTGACTCGGAAAACGAGGCTTTGAATGCCGCTAAAAATAAATACACGCTAGCCTTCCTGCCAGGTAAATTTCCGCCTGTCAAAGCATTCTGGTCGCTGACGATGTACGATGCTAAAACTCAGTTGTTAATCAAGAACCCGCTGGATCGATACCTGTTGAACTCTCCCATGATGGATCAGTTTGTATTGGGGGATGATGGCTCACTAACCATATATATCCAAAAAGACAGCCCTGGAGGAGAACTTGAAGCAAACTGGCTTCCGGCCCCCGATGGCCCCTTTTACATGGTAATGCGGCTTTACGGACCTGCGGAAGCTGCCCTGGAAGGGGATTGGGTGAACCCGCCTGTTATCAAAGAATAGATTGTTATTCCTTCGGTTTCAGATTCTCGACAGTAAAAAAATCATCTGTTAATCCC
>DAOVZP010000274.1 GCA_030635045.1 Bacteroidota bacterium
CAAACGGCATTGCCGAAGGCAGTGGTGGCGGCGGGCAGGCAATGATCCTGGTCGAAAGCCATGGAAATACGTCGGTACTGGCATCCGGAGAAGCCAATTCAGGTGGTGGCCTTGTTTACCGCATCCCTGAAGAAGCAGAAGTGAAGTTGACCTATAATGGCAATACGCTTGCTAAAATACATGCTGCCGTAAGTCAGTTTGGCCGTGTCGCCTCTCTGCCCGCAGGTGTTTCCAATGTTGAATTTGATGGCGAAACCGGTGGCTTGCGGTCAATCCAGCTGGATGCAGAATAGAAAGTGCCTAGTTCCTAGTGCCAAGTGGCTAGTGCCTAATTCATTTCGGATATCGGATTTCGAATATCACAACGCATGCCTGATCCTCACAAGCTTCTCCAAAAGCATTTCCAATTGATACAATGGCAGCATATTCTCCCCATCCGACAGCGCTTCCGCAGGATTAGGATGTGTTTCAATGAATATGCCGTCGACACCGACTGCCACGGCTGCTTTGCCGATGGTTTCTATCATTTCAGGCATGCCGCCGCTAACACCGGCCGGCTGGTTGGGTTGCTGAAGTGAATGTGTGATGTCGGCGATCACGGGAACATTATTTTCCTGCATCCGGGGGATGTTACGGAAGTCTACCACCAGGTCCTGATAACCAAGCATGGTTCCGCGTTCTGTCAGCATCACATTATCATTGCCTGATCCCTTCACTTTCTCAACTGCGAACTTCATGGCTTCGGCCGAAAGAAATTGTCCCTTCTTGATATTTACCACCTTGCCGGTCTTTGCAGCTGCTATAAGCAGGTCTGTCTGCCTGCACAGAAATGCCGGGATCTGCAATACATCGACATACTGTGCTGCCAGGGCAGCTTCTTCAGCGGTATGGATGTCGGTGAGTACCGGAACACCATACTTTTCTTTAATGGCCTTGAGTATCTTCAGTCCTTCCATGTCGCCAATGCCGGTGAAAGAATCCAATTTCGAACGATTGGCTTTTCGGTAGGATGCCTTGAAGATGTATGGTATCTGCAGCTTATCAGTTATCCTGATGATCTCCTCAGCGATCTCGAAAGGATTCTTATCATTTTCGATAATGCATGGCCCGGCGATTAAAAAGAAGTTACCGGAATCGGTATATTTTAAGTTTGGAATAGAATTTATCATTTCGATTGACTTTTTTTTTAACCACAAAGGACACAAAGGATTTCACAAAGGTACACTAAGGAATTTATAAGTTAAAATTCTAAGCCCTCCAGGCACTCCAAGTACTCTAAGTACTCCAAGTACTCCAAGTACTCCAAGTACTCTAAGTACTTTAAGTACTAATACTTATACTTCCCCTTCCACCAACCTTTCAATCTCTTCCTGAGCTCGTTCTCCCTGGCATTTGTCCCCGGTTCATAAAACTTCGTCCCGGCGATCTCCTCCGGTAAAAACTCCAGGTCGGTGAAATTATTGTCATAATCGTGTGCGTACTTGTATCCATCACCATAGCCGATATCCTTCATCAGCTTCGTAGGTGCATTCCGTATGTGTAAAGGCACCGGAAGGTCGCCTGTTTGCCTGACCTTCGTCTCGGCCTTCTTAATGGCCATATAGGAGGCATTGCTTTTCTCTGATGCAGCAAGGTAGACAGCCGTCTGCGACAATATGATCCTGCTTTCGGGCCAACCGATCTTGTTCACAGCATCAAAACAGGCATTGGCAAGCAGCAGGGCATTAGGGTTGGCGTTGCCGATATCCTCCGAAGCGAGTATGAGCATCCGCCTCGCGATAAATTTGGGATCTTCACCGGCTTCCACCATCCGGGCCAGCCAGTACACAGAAGCATTGGGATCACTGCCCCTCAGGGACTTGATAAAGGCCGAGATGACATCATAATGCATTTCCCCGGCTTTGTCGTACATGGCCAGGTTTTCCTGTATCACCTCAGTGGCACTTTTGTTGCTGATATCGATCTTATTCGCCCCCGGCGAGGAATTAATTATCAATTCCATTGCATTCAGCAACTTGCGCGCATCCCCACCGGAAATCCTCAATAAAGCATCTGTTTCAATGATGCTGATCTTAATATTGTGTTCTTCCTCCAGGAACTTTTTGGCAGTATCAAGCAGGCTGAGCAGGTCATCTTTTTCAAATGCTTTCAAAATATACACCTGACACCGCGACAGCAGGGGAGAGATCACTTCGAAAGAAGGGTTTTCCGTGGTTGCGCCAATCAAAGTAACAATACCCTTCTCAACGGCTCCCAGCAGGGAGTCCTGTTGTGACTTGCTGAACCTGTGGATCTCATCTATGAACAGGATGGCATGGTTGGCAGATAACTTTGCCCTGTTAATAACCTCACGCACATCTTTTACGCCAGAACTTATGGCACTCAGTGTATAAAAAGGCCGGTTTAGCTGTACCGAAATAATATGCGCCAGTGTTGTTTTTCCTGTCCCAGGAGGTCCCCAGAGGATCATCGAGGGTATATTGCCCGATTCTATGGCCTTGCGCAGTATCGCACCCTCACCGATCAGGTGATCCTGCCCCAGGTATTCATCCAGGTTTTGAGGGCGCAGGCGTTCAGCCAGTGGTATTTGAGGGGTATTCATTAATTATTGATGTCTTTGACGGCTATAAAATTAATGATTTCAATCCAATAAGCCGGCAGAACCCTCCATTGATTCTTGCAATTCCCTTGCCTGCATCAGGAATGTATCAATATCCATTTCTTTATAGAAAGTTAGTCCGTGTGTTGCCCTCAACTTAGGATTTTCACTCTCGTAAAAATATGATTTACCCAACAAAAGCCGGATAGATTTATATTGCTCCGTCCAGATCTTTGTGGCAAGTTCACTAAATATCCCATCGTGCATATAACTGGGGAATGATGCATTTACCTGTGAGAGATAACAATGCCTGAACGATTCATTGAAAGTCAGCAGGGAATTTAATGAAACCGGTACGATCACATCTGCCTCAGCCGGATGGAAACGATACCAGACATTACGATAGCCAATGATCCTCAGACCTGAAAGATCTTCTTCTTCATTCCATATCCGCAATGCTTCAGAAATGGCCTGAAGGACCTTGTAATGCGTGTCGGGGCCACTTCCCTCCGGGTCCAATACCACACTGATCATGGTCGGTTTTATTTTGCGCAGCATTTCCAGTATTGGCATTATATCTCTCTTCTTTTCCGGTTCTTCCGTAAAAATATCTCCCGTGTAGAACCCCAATCTCAGGTGATGCACATTTTTCACCTGTACTCCATAGTGCGCCCAGACCAACTCCTCCTCAAATTCCCTCATCATACCTTTGAGTTTCTGTATATCAGGCGGATCCTTTTCACCGTCATAGGAATTTTTTATTAGCTGAATAGTTTCATTAACCTTAGCTATTAATTCAGCAGTACTTTTAATATTATAGATTTCCACC
This sequence comes from Bacteroidota bacterium, assembly GCA_030635045.1. Taxonomy (GTDB): domain Bacteria; phylum Bacteroidota; class Bacteroidia; order Bacteroidales; family B18-G4; genus B18-G4. The sequence continues at coordinate 3,429 of DAOVZP010000274.1, forward strand.
AGTATTCTAACTATCCGGTGACTGGCCCCTCTTACCATTTCGTGTGGTTCACCCGAAGCGATCATATTCAGGTAGTGATAAACATCTTTATC
>DAOVZP010000132.1 GCA_030635045.1 Bacteroidota bacterium
GTCATTGTTCTCCGGTAGCCATGTCCGTCCCTGGATGGAAAGAGGCATACCAACCCACATCATGGTTGAGTAAATAATTGGCTCATAAACAGGAGCTGGTGGAGGTGCAGGCTGTAAGGTGTCATAAATATGCGGTGCTTTTAACAGATAAGCACAGGCATCATAGGCCGGGAATTCATACCTCAGGGTAACACTGGTTGTTGGGTATACCTTGGTGGTATGATTCATAATATAAACGTAGTGCATTCCCCCAAACAGTGGATTTCCGAAGAAGGAAAATTGATTTGGGGTTGGGTTGAACAACATATCACGGCCGTTTTCACCAACCAGGAATGAGTTTTCTCCGAACACAACATTCAGTCTTTCGCCTGTTTCAATGTTGATCGCATATCCCGGGAACCAGCCAAATCCGGTTTCTGAAATATAGTTAGGATCGTTGGGATCGGTGCTTGCACCACTTCCTGCCGGGGCAGGATTTCCGTCTTTATCGACGGATTGTGCTGCTCTGAGGTCGAAGCGGTCAACGCCGCCCTCTGTAAGAGTATTGTCGGCACACATTTCAAGGATCATCGAACGCGACCACTTTGTTTTGTCAGCAGTAAGCACAATGTCAACACTTGCAATGTCTCCCATCGGACTCTGGGTCTTTGAAAGACTGTTATACGCCGGTCCGACATCACTTTGGTCATCATGGGCAACCATGACATAAGGTGCCCACATACCCAATGCGATCTTTTCAAATGCGGCATCCGGGTCAAATGCGTTTGGCATGTTCCAGTCATTGAATTTGGAGTTTCCCTGATCCTGATATGTACCGGAACGGATCCAGTTGGCAGGACTTGACGGAAGGTCTGTGTCCTCTACGCCACCAACCCACCTTTGGCTACTATCAGCATAGGAAGTAGAAGATGTAATCAGGCCGTTATTCACTGAAATACTGTCACCCGGATAACCAGGTTGGTTAATTTGTACAGAAAGGCCAAGGTCGAGGAATAATTGCTCGTAATTGTAATTGAGATCTTTATCAGCAGTGTACACTTCACCGGACAGGATATTGGTGAGTTGCCACATCGCTGAGTCGATCTCGGTAGTATCACCACTTTTATAAACCACGTCAGTGAATTCAAGTTTATATTCTGCATTGATCACATTCAGCGGATCGATCACTTTAACATTGAGTGGTCCGCGGCCATATTTATAGACTGCTTCATAAGCGATAGGATAGTCCGGCCCACCCATTATATTCAATGAATCGGCAGCAGGCTTACTCAGGATCTCAGCAATAGTTTCTTCTGTAAGATCTATGATCATACCACCATTACCATTACCTTCAATCCTGGTAATTTGTGGCCCTTCGCCGTATTCAGAATTCAGAATGATACCATTAACAGTTGGATGAGGAATAGCAGTGTATGTTTTGATATTCAAACGGCCGGCAAGGTAAGTCTTCTTCTGTCCAAGCAAGCCATTCAACACGGCAGGCTCCTGGGTGTACGGCATGTATTCATTGTATGAATATGCAATTACAGTGTAATAGTATTGTTTGAAGTTGGTAAGCGAACGGTTTGTAGTACCAAATTTATCTTCAGTGATCTTAAAGGAATGAACGATTCCATTATCACCGCCTTCAACCTCCATTACAGGAACGTTGCCTCCGATGGCTTTGTCGAAATAGTAGTTGACAAGGTCGGTTACGCCATTCTTAATATCATACTGCGCAATAAGCCTGACCTGATCCGCATCCTTTCTACTTTCAAGGGTTACGGCTGCGTTGGCAAGCTGGTAGATCTGGTATCCTTCAAAGGCATATATTGAGTCAGACCGTTCACCTGTTTCAGTGCCAGGAAGTGGCTGGGTGATGGTATTGTCATACTCAGCATATTCTTCGAGGTAGTTATTTGATGTTTTAGAATTAGAGATATAAATGATAAGTTCTTGGTTCAGTTCAACGATGCTTAAGTCCGGAGCAGTTGGTCCGTCAAGTACCTTGAAGCAATTATCAAAAAGCTTCTGGCATTTATCATCAACAGTACGCAGCAATTCAACAGATGCCCAGGGGCCACCTGATGTGGCGCGTGCCCACGGAATACCAACGGTAATGTAATTTACGGCACCGGGTTCAAGGGTAAAAGGACCGGCTGACTGCATAAAACGCCTGTCGTAAGGGTTATTGTCAGAAGTTTCTTCATTCCACCAAACACCGTTCTGGTTAAATCCGCCATTAGGTGGAGTACCTTGTGTACCCCAGTTACAGGGGTCAGAATCGTCAGGGAACATAAAGTCACATTCAGGACCAACGGCACCTGAATTAATGTGACCGTTTCCACCATAGAGCATACGGGTATTATCTTTCCAGAATCCTCTGAGATAATTGTAATATTCAGGTGCAATGCTCGGGCCACCCTGTGGGCCGCCGGAGTTATTATGATAAACGAAACGGCGCATACCGAAACGTTCATCATCTACGATAAGGTTTCCAAAGTTAACACCATTGATGGCCATTGGATCCCATTCGAACGGGGAATTCAGGATGGAGCAATCACCTGTAAATGCAGGGTTGTCGCGACCGTCAGGGTCAATGTAAGGACCCTGGAAGAAGTCAACACCAATAGCAGGTGGCTGGTCACCATATGCTTCGGGCTCTCCTGAACCATCAATAGAAACACCATTATAACAATAACCAAGTCCCCTGCTTACATCACAACCAACATAGTCGTCCCATGCATAACCCAGGTCAGCATCAACCCAGGGGCTGAAATATGTATTTGTAAGGGTGAATGTGGAGCGGTTGATGATCTCGTAGGTGTAGAATGTCATATTGTTGATCTCATCATTGGTTGCAAAGGCAAAAGCCTGTGCACGGATCTCCAAACCAATGGAGGCTCCCTGTGTTTCAGAATGGAAATTACCTTTGTCATTGAATATCCACCATAAAGTCTGGTCACCTTTCAGCACCTGGTCAACAAGGATACTTCCCGACACTGTGCCCATGAGTGATTCCTCCATGGTCACCTGGGGAGCATAATTCGGGTCACCGGCATAATTAAGCGGGCAGAGTTCATTGGTAACGTCATAATAGGGATAATCACCCTGGTCGGGGTTAAAATCTCCATCGCCATCCGTATCGAAGAAAGGAGCAAGGTAATAGCTTTGGTTTTTTGCAACATCTCCATGTGCAGGATAGTCACGAATCGACTGCGGGATGCTGTAGTCCGGATATTCCAACGCCCTGTTGTCGCTATTCCACCAGGCGAGGTATTCATTTATCTCAGCACGGGTAATCACATAATGTTGATCAAATTTGGCGCAGGTAGACTCATCAACAGAGGCTGTTCCATCGATAGTCAGTGGCCCCGGCCAGTAGTCATTACCTGACTGGCGATACCTGACCGCAGCAAGTTTCAACTGGTTGTTGATATCAAGTCCACCGATCCACAATGATCCGGAAAACAAGGATGTGGCTGTTCCGGCTTTCGGAATAAAATACTGTGCTCCGATACCACCCGGGAGATCCCACCACATGTCACCACCGGTATTGATCCGCACACGGGCATTGTTTATATCAAGGAATCGAAAGCCTGATGCCGCAGCACACCCGGCAGTAGTTTCCTTTATGGTCTGCGAACTTTTTCCATCTCCCTTATATTCCTCGGCATATGCACCCTGAACCAGCGTTATGCAGAGTATAGCAATAAATAAATGGCGAAATATATTTTTCATGGTTGCTGTATTATTTTTAGTTTTCATTTTTAAGGCGTTCATCCTGCTTATCTCTCGCTTAGAAGTTAAATATCACACCAAAATGGATCGTCCTGGGACTACTGTAATGCCATGGACGGTCGACGAAGATCGCGTAAAGATCACGATATGATTGCGGATCGAGCTGTTCATTGATCTCACGTTGCCATTCAGGCGCAGCAAGGTAGCCATCATCATCAGGGTTCCCGGTAGCCGGGTACACTTGTATGACATTTTGAGTATTGAGAACGTTATTGATGGAGAAATATATATTCAGGTTTCCTAGTCTTGGGTTGTCACCTTTGCCCATGGTAAGCGGAATGTCTTTGTCAATACGGATATCCATACGGAACTGCCATGGCAGGCGGGATCCGAAGTAAGTACCCTGAAGAAGCCTTGTTCCACCACCGACCTGGCTGTATATATTACGTGACCTGGTATATGGTGTACCTGATCCACCGGTAAGGGTCATTGACAGCCCCATACTGTTCAGTAACTGCACAGGGGCTTTGCCTTTCTTTTCACGCTTAATGGTCGGACCGTTATAATCAGCTCCTCTGCCATACCTGTAGTCTAAGAATACATTAAAGCTGTGACGACGGTCCCATGCAAGCGGGAAGGTCGTTCTCAGGTTCGGCAAACCGGAAGAAACAAGCGCAGCGGCAGTAGTTGTACTGGAACCAGTTCCATTTGCAAACTGCAAAGTATAATAAGCGCTGATCCTGGCGTTGTTTGTCCTCCTGAGGTCGTACTGGATTGTCATCCCCTTAACAGTTCCGAAGTCAATGTTATTATAAGATGTATAATCTTTCGGATATGCGCCGTTAAAACGATAGATCTGTATCATATCCCTCATTTCCCTGTAGAAAGCTACAAACTTCAAGGATGAAGTAGGTGAAAGTTTCTGCTGGAAACCAAGCTCGTAGTCGATGGTCTTTGAGGGTTTCAGGTTAGGATTGTTAATCGTTCCTCCAATATTATCAAAGTAATAATATACCCTTGGATCGGAAAAGAAGTTTGATGTAGGACGCTGTGTCAGCACATCATAATGTGCAAAGAACAGGGCAACATCGGAGATCGGAAATGAGAAGGAGATCCTGGGCATTACATTGATCTGTGGATTATAATCCTCAAATGATTGCATTGGTGGTTTTGTGAGGCTTGCATCAACCAGGTAGGGTGAAACACCTGAACCCACATTCAATATATTGGGGTCCTGGATCTCTGTACCCTCGGCATTATACCATGTGTTCTCGTCACGGTATCCTGTGATCCTTGTGGGGTTGTTTACATTGTCAACATAAACAATGTAGTCAGAACCCATATTGCCTGGATGATCAGCTGCTTGTCCACCAACACTTGAAACCTCGTTCACGGACCTGGCCGGGTACAGAAGGTACGGATCTTTCAGTACCATCTGGTTAGCATCAAAGCGGTCAACACGTATACCTATGTTGAAGATCAAATCCTTGAAAGTAAATTTATCCTGGATAAACCCTGCCATGTAAATAGGTTCGGCAGCGGCTATGGCACGTGTAAAGTTACCATCATCATCCGTTTGAGTGAAGAAATCCTCAAAGCTGGGCTTACTCTTCAATTTGTTACCTTCATAATCATAACCGATGGCGGTAACATACCAGTTGCCATCATTGAGAAGCTCATCCGGGCTGAACATGCCAATGTCGAATAGTTCTTCTCCTACGGATATAGTATGTGATACGTTGTTCTCGTCGAAATATTGAATGCTGTTTGAATTATAGTCGTATGACTGGATGATGATGAAATCAGTTCCATCAACGCTAAGTCCCAGCCTTTTTCTCAGGTTCATGTCGAAAACACGCTGTGAGGCGGCATCATATCTTCTTTTGTATTCGATTGTATCCTGAAATACTCCATCTCTGTAAATAAACTCAGGATTGTCAAC
>DAOVZP010000006.1 GCA_030635045.1 Bacteroidota bacterium
CGGCCTTTTTCACATAGCTGTCTTTGATGGTAAGGTCGAAGATGGGGTCAGGAGATACCCTTAATTGTGAATCATTAATTTCCTGAGTTGAAGTTACTTTGATCGTAGCAGATCTTTGTTCCGCCCGGTCGAGAGAAGAGTAAGAAGAATATCCATAAGCAATGTCTCCCTGCCCGGGTTCCGGATCATAAACGGGATCAGTAAAAATAGCTTTGCTATCATCTGCCGGGGGAAGAGTCTCCTGATCAATGGATGATCCTAAGGAAGAATTTGTATTTGATGAAGTAATTGCCGGTTCATTGGCAGGTACTTCTGTATTTGTATTAGCAATTAGAAGAATATCAGAATCTTCTGTTTCTGGTGAAACAGGCAGGGTGCTTTCTATTTGAGGTTGGCCGGATATAGCAAGTTGCTCCGGGGCTTGCCTTAGGCTTCCGTGCATAAGGAATACAAATGCACCGATCACGATCCCTGAGATAAGGAACATAAAGGTCCCTCTTCCTCCCGGGGAAGGAATATAGGTGGCAAGCGATTCCCAGGTCCCGGCCGAGGGTTCGATCTTATGCCCGGCGAGGGACTCCCCAAAGAGCTTGTCAATACTATGTTTTCGTTCTTTTTTCATTTCGAACGGATATTGGGTTGCAGTTTATAGGTCTGTTGCAGTTTTTTTTGTAGCCGGCGCCTTGCCTTGGCCAATTGTGATTTTGATGTGTTCACCGAAATGCCGAGCTCATGTGCGATCTCTTTGTGCGAAAAGTCTTCAAAAACAAACATGTTAAACACAAATCGATACCCATCTGGCAGATCCTGTATCAGGCTCAACAACTCAGACCTTGGAGGCGCATTGCTATATACTCCTTCATCCTCATCACCGCTTGTCATTTCTCCTATTTCTTCCACATCCGACTGGAAATAGTGCTTCAGGTTTGCATGATAATGGCTCAGTGAAGTATTGATCATGATACGTTTGATCCAGCCTTCGAAAGAGCCGTCCCCCCTAAACTTGCATACATTGGCGAAAACTTTAATAAAGCCTTCGTGAAGTACATCCTCAGCCTCTTCTTTCCGTTTGCAGTAGCGCATACAAATACCAAGCATAGTTGGTGCATACTTCTTATACAACAAACCGAAAGCCTGTCTTTCTCCTGATCTGCAGCCTTCTAATATTTCCTGGTCTGGAACCATCAAAAAACCCAACTGTTTTTAAGACTGTTTGCCATGATAAAGGTTGCCTGCCGGAATTGTTTACTTTCCTGTATGTACAGGCTTCGCAAAATTACTAATAATAAAAAAGGCATCCCGAGAAATACTGCGGGATGCCTTTTCTCATGAGTGTACAGCCTCTAATTAACTTTTATAAAAGACTTAATATGTTTCTCATTTCCAAACAATACCATCACTTTGTACATGCCGGAAGAAAGGTTCGCGGTATTCAATTGTACCAAGCTTTCACCTGTATTGTAATGGCTATTGCTCTTATCAACTACCTGTCCGCCCTGATTAAGGATAAATATCTGCACATTTCCGGCTTCAAGCAGGTTAAACTTAAAGTTGACATAATTGCGGGCCGGGTTGGGATAGGGATCGCCCAATCCTGTAAGTTTATTATTTAGCTCATCTCCAATGCCGTAATATATATCCTCATCGTAAACGATAATATTAATATCCTCAATTGCCGGATGGCCTTCCGACAGTGTAATAGTTGTAGGGTAAGTGTACTTGCCCGGGACGTCAGCCATAACCTTATAGGTTCCATATGCCAGGCCGGAGAACTCAAAAATGCCATTTTTATCGGACTTAATATAAGTGAGGCAATTATCATTTTCGTTAAATAAAATGATCTCGATATCCTCCATAAGGGTATTTTTCCCGTCCAGGGTAACCACGCCGTCAATAAGACCGCCACCGGCACTATAGCTATGGTTAGGTACCATACTAATGTCGTAATCCCATGCGGCAGCACTCAGTTTGATGGTTTCGGCCTTTGTCCAGAGGAGGGCATTCCCAAAATATGTGGGGAGATAATCTCCGGCATGGACCGAACTGGCGGACGGAAAAGTCTTAACCTTATAGTCCCCTTCAATCAACTGGTAAAAGATATAACATCCAAGAGTGTCAAATTCTGTTGTGTCGATAGGGATGAATTCATCTTCTTCGATCTTATAAAGGAAGGCAGTTCCTATGTCCACCGGGAAATAACCGGCAAATGCTTGCCCGCCAAAATTAAAGTATTCCTTCATCCCGACCTTGATCTTTTTGGTGATCATGCTGAGTACGATTTCACAGCTCAGGTTCTCGGTAGAAACTGTAAGGGATACATCATATACCCCGGGCCCTTCATATACATGGTTCGGGTTTTGTTCCATGGAGGTGCCCCCGTCACCAAAGGTCCAGTGCCAGTAAACGATTCCTGCTCCGGTCGACTCATCAAAAAAGTTATAGCTGAGGCCGTTAAAATTAATAGTATCCTTTGCAGGAGTGAAATTTGCCTGGAAATCGCTCACCAGTCCGGGGTCAAATACTTCTAATACCATATTTGCATGGTAGGTTGACTCCCATTGAAACCTGTAAAACTCTTCTTTCTCGTATTTGATGCCATTTACATCATATGCATAAATAAGCAATGAGCCTTTTTCTGAGCCTGTGCTGATAGTGTCGTAGAAAAATCCTTGTATATCTGTGTATTTGATATGATAATAGCTCATCCCCCCGCCGGATGTGGTATTTATCTGTATATACACTTCCTGGCCTGCAATAGGTCCCCCGTTTTCAGTATTGACGATCTGCCCGGAGAGGTATAAATTGTTCTCATTATTCTGGGTTTGGGCAAAAGTTGTAGTTATCGATATGATAAACAGCATCATCAGGGGCAATAGCATCCGCTTGAGCAGCAATTTTCGCCGGCATCGGGCTTGCCTGTAATGCAATCGTAGGCGGGGGTAATAATGTCGCATAGCCAGGTTCATTAAAAGTTAAATAATAGTCCGGTCCTCAGTCCAAAGGAATAAGGATGACGGGTAGTTATATACTTGCGTTCGTATTGTGAGTTCAAATAATATTTGAATGTAGGTTCGATGGCAATTCCGACTTTCCGTGACAGCTGATATGTTAATCCTGCACTAAAGGCCAGTTGCCAGCTTGCATTTACGCGTGTCGGCATCTTCTGATCGATATTGACGATCCTGTCATTGCCGGCATCCGGTTTTGGGATATTTTCGTTCACCAGGATAGATAAAATAGGCCCACCCTTAATAAACCATCCAAAACGATTCACCTCTTTATGGAAACCAATATATACCGGGACCTGCAGATAGGTGTAGCGGTTCTTGGTTTGCTCTATCTTGTATTTATCGATAGAATCATAAACACTAACAATGTTTGTATGATAGACAGGAACTATTGTTCCTCCTTCTGTGGTGTCGAAAGTTACATTGTACACGTCGTCGTAAGTTCCCAGGAATTTCTCATAGTCGATAGCATACTTCCCGTCGTCGGAAGAGAAAGACAGGCCGAGGCCGGATTCAATGAAGAATTCGTTTTTCTTCCACTTCCCTGTGACCTCAAAAGTATAACTGCGTTGGTTCGGGATAGAGTCTTCGGGATAAAGTACCACTTCAGGTGTAAAAAAGACGCCCAGTTGCCATGATGCTCTGCGGTTATACTGACGCTCCCCGTCGTTAACACCGGCATATTTCGGATTTAGCTTGCTGTCGCGTACCTGTATGTTTTGCGAGTTAATGGCCAGCATAGATGTATGCAGGGAATAAGATCGCCTTGATCTGAGCCTGGCCAGCCGCGCTTCTTCAGAAAATGCACTGCCAAAGGTTTCTTCAACGTAATAATCGTGCAGGCTGTTATGGGGTACATTTTCAGGTTGAACAGCGGATTCTGTTTTTTCAGGCTTGCTCATTGTTCCTGAGGATCCGGGTACAGGTTTTGCTTCCGGTGCATGTCTTTGTTTGTTTTCGATTATTGCAGCAGGCCAGGCCATTTCAGGGCTTGCAGGTGGAGCATATTCAATGAGCATGGCTGTTTGGCCATCAATTGTAATATTGTTGAGGGTGGCGCTGGGAGAATCTTTGATAATGCTGAATCCAAGCAGGCCGGAGATCAACACCAGGGCAGCCAGAACAGCAAGGTTGACCGGATTTATACCGCCACCACCCTTGCCATGAAGTTCAGCATGGACATTTTCCCATACCGAGGCAGGTGGTTTCGCTTCAAAACCTGAAAACTTGTTTTGAAAAAGCTTATCCAGATATTTGTTTTCTTCAGTCACCTTTTACTTTCCATTTTAGTTTTTCCTGAAGAACGCCCCTGGCCCGTGATAATTGGGACTTTGAGGTGTTTTCAGAAATATGCAGCATCTTGCCGATCTCCTTATGTGTATATCCTTCAATTACATTAAGGTTGAAAACCATGCGGTATCCATCCGGGAGTTCATGGATCAATACCAGTAACTCTTTGGCGGACAGTTTGTCAATAGCGCTTTCTTCCTCGTTGTTGATAGGCTCAGTATGATCAAGGCTAACATCTTTCTGGTATTTGATCTTTTTCTTATAGAAATTAATGGCCGTATTAACCATTGTTCTGCGGATCCAGCCTTCCAGCGATCCTTCGTTCCTATAATCCTTCAAATACCTGAAAACCTTGATAAAGCCTTCCTGCAAAACGTCCTCTGCTTCCATCTGGTTCTTTGCGTAACGCAGACAAATGCCGAACATTTTGGGCGCAAACTGCCTGTATAACTCCCCCTGTGATTTAGAGTCATTATTAAGACACCTTTCTATGAAGTCCTCATCAAAATGCATAAAACACAATAAGCACAACACTTTTAATGTTGGCTAAAATAATGTTAAAACCCTGACCCTGACACATATAAGTGTCGGACAGATACAATTTATCAAAGTAAAGTTAAGGAAATATTTACTCGATAGGCATTAAAAACCGGATTTTTTAGTTTTAACATCGCGCGCTTATGTCTATGCATTAAAGTTCTCCACCTATGTAAAAGAACAATATTACATTACACCCCGTAGACAAAAGTTTTACGAAAAGGGTTGCATGAGCATGGTATTCAGGCTTGTTAACAGCGCCTATTGTGCTTTATTCCGTGGCGTCGACATTTTGATTTTAACAAGGTAAAGCACATAGTACATGGATGGTACGATAACAAGCGTGAGGAAGGTGGCAAATGACAATCCAAAAATGATCGTCCAGGATATAGGCCCCCAGAAAGCAACATTGTCGCCACCAAAGTAGATATTTGCATCCAGCGTCGATAAAAATGAAGCAAAATCAATATTGAGCCCGATGGCCAGAGGCAATAAGCCAAGGATAGTGGTAATGGCCGTCAGCAATACCGGGCGCAACCTTGTTTTACCTGCCTGTTTTATACATTGAACCGAATCCGGGACAGTTAGCACGGCATCGGCAGCTATTCCAAGTTCTTTACGCCTGCGATGCTTAAGCAAGTCGATATAATCGATAAGTACAATTGCATTGTTCACCACCACACCTGCCAGGGAAACAATCCCGATGCCTGTCATGATCACCACGAAATCCATCCCGCTGATCATCAACCCCAGCAAAACGCCGATGGTACTGAAGATCACACTGAAAATGATGATTACAGGCTTCACAATGGAGTTAAATTGTGATACCAGTATGATAGTGATCAGGGCAATCGCGATAAACAAAGCATTGACGAGAAAAGCCATGGATTCTTCCTGCTCTTCCTGTTCACCGGTAAACTTATAATTATAGCCGGGAGGCAAATCGAAGTATACCATCTGGGCCTTAAGTTGTTCATTGATCTTGGTGGCATTATAACCTTCTACCACATTGGAATAGATGGTCACCGCCCTTTCCATATCCTTTCTTTTTACCGATCCGTATGTGGTGGTATAGCTGATATCAGCAACGGCAGATATTGGTACCTGCGTTATTTTTCCCGTTGAAGGGCTCCTGAAGGTGATCATCTGGTTCAGCAAGGCAGGAAGGTTATAGCGGTATTCCTCTTTCAGCCTTAACTGTATAGGATATTCCTCTTCGCCGACTTTAAACCCGGAAACTTCTTTTCCGAATAGGGCAGTACGTATGGTGCTTGCTATCTGTGCTGTTGAAAGTCCGAAACGCCTGGCCTTATCGCGGTCGATATTGATAATGATCTCCGGCTTACCCAGGTCAAGGTCTATCTTCAGCCCCTCAATACCTTCAATATTGGCGGTATTCAAATATGTCTGAATGGTATCAGCGAGGTAGATCAACTGATTGAAATCCCTCCCCGTTATTTCAAGGTTGATAGGTTTTCCTGCCGGCGGGCCTTCATTTTGCTTTTCAATGGTCATTTCAACGCCCGGGTACCTGCCCAGAAGGCTCTTACTCAGGTGAACAAGTATATCCCCTGTGTTTACACCCCCTCTTTCCTCAAAATCAATAAACGAAATGGTGATCAGGCCCCTGAACATTTTTTCTGACATGTCGCTGATATCGTCCTCCAGCCTGGCCCCGGCGCCCACGGTTGTGAGAACGGATTTTACGACTTCCCGGTCCGGCTCCAGGATGGCGAATACATCCTTTTCAAGAGTCTTCATGAATTCATTGGTAGCAGTAATGTCGGTTCCGATAGGCAGGTCGGCCAGGACATTGATATACTTCGGATCACTGGAAGGGAAATTTACCACATTGGGGTTGCTGACAATATACAGGTACATTGTAAGTACAAGCAAGACAGCTGTTCCTCCAATGAAATAATAGGGGTTTCCTTTTCTAAGTACAAAGCTTATCAGTTGAAGGTAGCCATTCTCGAGCCTGGCCAGGAATATATTCTGGAACCATCTGGCGGCCCGGTTCAAAAAATAAATATTCAGAATGCCGATGATGGCAAAAATTGCACACAGGGTGCCCATGCTGTTAACACCTCCCAGGTAAAACAGTACCGACATCAGGGCAAGGATACCTGCAATAATGAGAAATCGCCTGATGTTCAGCTTTGGATTCTGATCTCCCGCTTTGATGAAAGAGGATGAGATCACCGGTATGATCACTAATGCTACGAAAAGAGAAGACGTTAAAACGATGATCAGTGTCATTGGAAGGTACTTCATGAACTCCCCCATTATACTGTCCCAGAAAAGCAAGGGAAAGAATGCTGCCAGGGTGGTTGCCGTAGAGGTGATGATCGGAATTGCAATTTCTCCCACTGCCTGCCTGGCTGCATCGAGCTTACTGTACCCCCGGTTCACAAAACGGTAGATATTCTCAACTACCACAATGGCATTGTCGACAAGCATACCCAGGGCCAGGATGAGGGCAAAGAGCACGATCATATTGATCCTGGAGCCCTGAAGCCCAAGGATCATGAACGACAGGAACATGGACATGGGAATGGCAAATCCGACAAACAGGGAGTTCCTGGTTCCCAGGAAAAAGAATAACACCAGGATCACGAATATAACCCCCATGATCATGCTGTTCTCAAGGTTGCTGAGCTGGTCCCTTACCATCTCCGACTGGTCGTTGGTATAAACAATGTTCAGGTTGGGTGGAAGGGTCCTTGATTCAACAGCCTCGTTGATAATCTCAAATACCTGGTCGGTGGCAATAAGCAGGTTTTCTCCACTTTTCTTGATCACCTGGAGGGAAACCACGGGTTGCAGGTCCAGGCGTGTATAGCTCCTGGGTTCTTCAAAGCCATATATGACCTCTGCAACATCACGCATATATACAATGTTGTGATTTTCCCACTTTACGATAATATCGCTGATCTCAGAAGGGTCGGTAAACTCACCGATGACCCTGATCGATCTCCGGCTGCTTCCAAGTTTGATCTCCCCGCCCGACATGGATATATTTTCATATGCGATGGCATTTTCAATATCGTCGAAACTGAGTTCAAAAACACTCAGTTTATGCATGTCTACATTGATCTGGACTTCCCGTTCGTTGATCCCCGTTATTTCGACTTTTGATATTTCCGGCACCCTTTCGATCTCGTCTTCCAGCATCTCTGCATACTCCTTGAGCTCATTAATGCTGAAATCGCCTGAAAGGTTGATATTCATGATCGGGAATTCTGACAGGTCCAGGTCTATCACCACAGGATCCGTCAGGAGATTATCCGGCAATTCGCCTTTGGCTTTTTCAACGGCATCCTTGACTTCCTGAAGGGCATCCTCGATCTTAACATTGGTATTGAACTCAACAAAGATGGCTGAGATATCCTGTGTGGAGGTGGAGCGTATCTCTTTTACCCCTTTGGCTGACTCAATTTCTTTTTCGAGCGGCCGGGTGATGAGATTTTCTATGTCCAGGGGAGGGTTGCCCGGGTACATAGTCTGAACGAAGATTGTAGGCCAGACCAGGTCAGGAAACAGTTCCTTGGGTAGCGTACGGTAAGAATAGAAGCCAAACCCCAGCAAAATGATCATCATGAGGAAAACAGTATTCTTGTTCCTCAGGGCCCATGAACTGAGCTTGAAATCCCTGATAACTTGTTTCTCCTTGACTTCCATTTAAATAATTTTTACTTCTGTACCGTCGGTAACCAGTGAATATCCTTCCGTTATGACCTTATCGCCCGCATTCAGTCCTGATAATACCATTGTTTCGTCATTGTGCGACATCCCGCTTGTGATATAGACCTTTTTGGCGGTTTTTTTCCCTTCTACCTCCCTTACGATGTAGACATATGAACCCTTAATATCGTCCTTGATGATAATAGAGGGGACGATAAGCGCATTGTCGTCATTGAAATCGTGAAAAGTAATAAGTGCAAGGATGTTTGGTTTAAGCTTTCCGTTTATATTGTCGATCCTGACCTCAACAGGAAATGTTCGGTTACCCATGTTGACCACATTGCCGGTGCGCTCAACAGCTACATCCATTGTAATGGCCGGAAAAGTAGGGAATGTCAACTCCACCATGTCACCCTTGTTGATCAGGGGCAGATATTTCTCTGAGACATCGGAATATACCTTGAGCTTATTAAGATTGATAACCTGCATCAGCTGAAAGCCGGGCATGGCCAATTCACCCTCTTCAATAAAGATCGCATCGACGATCCCTTCGATAGGGGATTTAACAAATGCCATATCAAGCTGAGCTTCCAGGGTCTGCAGTTTGTTTTCCAGTGCTTCCTTGTTATTTTTGGCCTGAAGATATTGCACTTCAGAACCGATGTTCTTGTCCCAGAGTTGTTTCTGTTTTTCGTAAAGCGTATTGGCCAGATCCAGCTGTGTTTTTAATTCCTGGATAGTATTTTCTGTGATGCTTGTATTGAGCCTGGCAAGTAGTTGCCCTTTTTTAACATGATCCCCTTCCTCCACAAAGATCTCTTTGACCTGGCCATTGATCTCCGGGCTGATGTATGCCTTGTCAACAGCATCAACGGTGCCGCTGACTTGAAAATAATGATTGAATGGGCGCTCCCGGATCACATCGGCCCTTACCGGTAATATGAAATGCTCACCGCTTTCTCCATATGATAACAGCTCTTGCTCAAGCTCTTTGATCTTGATGTTCAATTGGCTTACTTCATCCTTATATTCCTTGATCTGGGCCTTGATCGTTTCCTTTTCGTCAGCAGGCCCGCAGGATACTGCGAGAAGGACGATTATTGCAATGGAAAGGAATTTTCTCATTATTTGCTTGGTTAACTGCATTAGTCAGGTATTAATAAGTTCAACATTGTTGATGAGCGTTTCATCTCCAATGATGATGTTTAATATTATCGATCATCAGCGTTCGCTGTACATAAGTTTTTCAAGTGCCAGTTTCTTTATCAGGACTTCCTGCATAGCGACTATATAATCTGATGTGTTGGTAAGGAATTGGTTGTTTGCCTGCAAGAGGTCCAGACTGGTTGAAATCCCCTCCTTGTATTTTTCGCTTGTGATCCGGAGGATCTTTTCAGCGGTACTCATCGCCATCGATTTATTCATCATCACCAGGTAGGCATTATTAAATTCCGATTGTGCAGTCTGAACCTGTATGGTCAACCCTGTACGTAATTGTTCATCGGCTATACCCAGTTTGTCAAGATTGATCTTTGCCTGTTGCACCCTGGACCTGCGCAGGCCGCTGCTCCATATCGGTATGTTCATTTCCACACCCCAGAAGGAAGAACCATACCATTTTTCTGCCGGATTGAAAAAACTCCAGTGCGCCCTCTGTGCCTGTGTCTGAATGTTGATAAAGGCCGAAAGAGAAGGCATGTACTCAGATTTTTCGAGTTTAAGCTGAAGCTCGGCGATCAGTTGCTGGGTCATTAATAAACGATAATCGATATTGTTTTCGTAATTAAAAGGATCTTCGAGCAAGGCTGTATAATTAATCTGCGCCAGAAGGTCGTCGAGCTCGTCAGTAACGGTAATAAAATCCCCGATCTTAATTCCACACAAAAACTTAAGGTATGCATAAGCGATCACAACCTGAGTTTCAGAGAGAATGATATTTGCCTCCAGGTCGGAGACGATAAGTTCCAGTTGGTCTACATCCGTCTCTTCGACAAATCCGGCCTCATAGGTGATCCTGGTCTCATAAAGTATATTCTCCATATACTGCATGGTGCTGTCAAGGATTTTTTTGGTGTCTTCAGCTACAAGGACCCTGTAATAAGAAGCGGATACAGCCACGTACATATCGAGCTTATTCTTGATGAACTGTTGTTTTGATTTTTCCAGAAAACGTTTGGAAGCCTGCACCCCGACAATGTATCTTCCGTCGAAGATCAGCTGTGATGCTGTAGCTTCAGCCGCGGCATTATATTTTGTTCCGAACTGCACTTCCTGTCCGGGATCGTCCGGGCCAAAGGTTCCCGGGGGAATGATCATGGTGGGCAGGGCAATATAATCGGTATAGTTTATTGCAGCATTGACCTGCGGAAACCCAATGGCCATATATTCCTTCACCTGCAGCTCGGCGGCCTCAATGTCTTTGTAAGCGGACAGGATATCATAATTGTTCTCATATCCGAATTCTAATGCCTCTTTTAGTGTAAAACGGTATTCAGTTTGTGCGGAAAGATTCAGGCTTATAAACCCCAGCAAGCAAACCAGGGCCGGGAATGCATAAAAAACTTTTTTCATCACGTCGACTTGTTTTTTATCCGTAGGGATAAACTGTATTACGCCCGGGTGAGCGTTTTTATTGTAAATCTTCCTTCTTTAATTCCTTTTTGAAGATCTTCTTTTTCTTTTCCCAGTATTTAAGCCCGTCTTCGTTGGCAATGCTCCTGATATGGCTTTCGAACATAGCATCAAAAAGCGTTTCAAAATTGAATTCTTCCGGTGGGAAAAAATCAGGATTGTGCAGGTCGATAAGCCGGCTGAGGTACAATCGGGCAACTAATTCAATGCTGAGGTCGTCACGGTATATGCCCTGGGAAATGCCTTTATGCAGGTTTATCTTGATCTTACCGAAAATAAAATCCATGCGGGATTTAAAATGCCGTTGGTAAACATCGGGGTATTTCGTTTTAATGTCGAAGGTGATGCCCGGGCTTACATTCATGAACTTGCCTGCAATTTCTTTACTTACAGTAAGTAAGATATCGATTGCATTTACTCCATCAAAGTTGTGTACATCAAAGATCACCTTGAAGCTCTCGCGTTCAAATTTCAGGATATGCCTGATCAGGTCTTTTTCATCCTGAACATATTTATAGATCAACTCAGCGGGGATATCGGTTTTTTCTGACAGTTTTTCAATGGTCATGTCACCGATGCCATCCGGAAAGGGATAGGCCCTGATCCGGGCAATGATCTCCTTGAATTCTTTGTTCATCGTATCTATTTATATTTCGTATGCAATATTATAAAAAATTCGGGCTGCCTGATAAGAATTAACAGTTATCATATCTGTATCTAAGTACTTTATTCAAGCAGAGACAAGATTATTTGCCGGGCGTTGCACATAATCATTTAACTAAGATCATTTTCTTTTTCATTATGTCACGGCCGCTATCGAGGGAGAAATAATACATCCCCGGTGAAAGATCGTGGGCTTCCGGGTCAAACACCCTGGTATGCTTACCGGCTCTTGTATATTCATGATCAAGTATAGCAGCAACTTCCCTGCCATAAACGTCGTACACCCTGAGACTGACCTCTGTGGGTTCAATAAGCTTAAAAGAGATCACCGTGCTTTCTTTAAAAGGATTTGGATAGTTTTGTTCCAGGCTGAGCAGTGAGGGGATCTCTTCATCTATCCCAACAATGAACGGATCAACGATGGCAGTCCAGACACTAAGGTCAGACCCCTCCATGCGGGCCCAGATCGGCCTTACAACATTGTCGTAAACCGATACATTGGTATAGTCTCCGAAAAAGGTTGAAGAGAAGGGCAAAAACGGGGATTCGCTGACCTTGAAATTGATAAAACTTTCTCCGCCGTCGCGGGAAACAGCCATGTATACATCCGTATTGTTGTTGTCATAATTCCGGCGGTCGTAAAAAACAAAGTAGAGGTAGCCTGTTACCTGGTCAACATCCATCCAGGTAAAAAATTGCTGTCGGCCCGGAGGGTCGTCATTAACGCGTGTTGCTTCGCTCCAGGTATTGCCGCCATCTGTGGATTTGGTCAGCCAGACATCTGTGTCGTCGGTACCATTGCGCTGGTCTGACCAGTTAACATATATCGTACCGTGATGAGGCCCGCCGCTCAGGTCGCATTTGGTTATCGGCATGCCATTGCAACGGCTGATCCCCGGAATATCCAAAGCCCAGCCACCGGGAAAGGGGCCAATAAAAATATCTTCTTCAAGCCAGGTAGTGCCCTGGTCAAGGGAACGATCGAAAACCAGCCCTTCGGGGCCTGCCCAGGCAATATAGATTTCGCCACCGGGCCCCACAGCAGGGACAGCTCCCTCTACGGTGTTGTCGTCGTCGACACAATCACCCGACACCTCGTTGATGCGTAACGCATCGCTCCAGGTGGCACCCCCGTCGTAGGAGCGTGAAAAATGTATGTTGCTCTTATAATCAGGGTTAGAGCTGCCATAACTATCGAATTGTGTCCACGATACATAAATGTTGTTGTTCGTAATGTCTACGATCGCCCATTCCTTATCCTGCTCCTTTTCCCCGTTCAGGCCCATGTAGGTGCCGTTGTTCCATGCTCCACCAATGGTATCTTTCTTCTGGCAGACGATACGGTCGATCCAGTTTCCCGCCTGTGGATTGGAAAGATGAAAGAAATAATATGCTCCTGCAGTATCTACAATAACCACCGGGTCGCCCCATACACCATATGTTGAGCTCAATGTTTCATGGTTCCAGGTATAACCACCATCGGTTGAGTAGTACATATTATCGATATTAGAACCGCCAACCATATGGTCAGTATTTTTGGGATTCACGATAATGGTTGGCTCTTCCGGCTGCATAAAGCTGCCTGTATCATCAATAAGGATATTGGTATGCTGAGTAAATGCAGCGAACGACAATGCTGATACCAGCAGAAAAGAGGTAAACAGATGTTTCATCTTTATGAGGTTTGTAATAATAATGTAAAAGTACATATTTTATGCTGACCTGACTTCACAGGTTCCGGACCTGTGAGGTCCCCATGTCAAAAAATCCTTACTTTTATGCCTTATTCAGGAAATATGAAGAAAATTGCGCTTCACTGGCAGATCCTAATAGCACTCATTTTGGCCATTGTGTATGGCATATACGCTGATGAACAGGCAATAGGCTATGTTTCCTGGATGGGTGATGTGTTCTTGCGGGCACTGAAGATGCTGATCATCCCATTGATCCTGAGCTCTTTGATCTCCGGAATTGCAAACATCGGCAGCGGTTCGAGCCTTGGCCGGCTTGGATTGAAAACCATTGGATATTATGTTTCAACCAGCTTGCTGGCCATCATCACGGGGCAGATACTTGTGAATATTATTCGTCCCGGCGTTGGTGCCGACCTGAATTTCAGTGGTAAAGTGGAGGGCCTGGTTGAGAACCAGCGCTCCCTTGGTGACACCCTCATCGAAATGGTTCCGCAGAATATTTTCCAGGCATTCAATGATAATGATATGCTGGCCATCATTTTCTTTGCTATTTTGTTTGGTTTCTTTGTGACCAGGGCCAGCGAAGGGAACAGGGAGGTGCTCAAAAAAGCCTTTAATGCCATTTTCGAGGTGATGATGAAGATCACCATGTTTGTGATACGTTTCACCCCGCTTGGAATATTTGGCATTGTTGCTAAAGTGGTTGCTGAGCAGGACGACCTCATGGGCCTGGTATCGCGAATGGGCCTTTATATGGGCACGGTGATCCTGGCACTGTCCATTCATTTCTTTATTACCCTGCCATTGATCGTAAAGTTTATTGGCAGGGCAAAGCCTTTCAGGCATATGAAGAATATGTCGACACCATTGCTTACGGCATTTTCAACTTCTTCCTCCGGGGCAACCTTGCCATTAACAATTACAGCAGTAGAAAAAAACTCCGGTGTGTCAAATAAGATATCAAGCTTTACGCTTCCCCTCGGGGCGACAATAAATATGGACGGCACGGCACTTTATGAATGTGTTGCAGCCATATTCATTGCACAGGCTTATGGTGTAGAACTAAGTTTGATACAACAAGGAGTTATTGTGTTAACTGCTTTGCTGGCATCTATCGGTGCTGCTGCCATACCCATGGCCGGGTTGGTCATGATCACCGTGATCCTTACTGCCGTTGGATTGCCCCTGGAAGGAGTAGGGTTGATCCTGGCAGTAGATCGTATCATCGACATGTTCCGTACCTGTACCAATGTATGGAGTGATAGTTGCGGGGCGGTGATTATTGCGAAATCGGAGGGAGAAGAGCTGAAAGTTTAGTTGAATTGGTTGAATTGGTTAAATTGGTTGAATTCTCCTTCGCTAAAGCTTCGGAGAACAAAGTTGGTTGAATTGGGATTGATGCGATGTATAAGATTGAGCGATTGAGCGATTTAACGATTTACGAAGATGCACCACACATGGGTGTGATTAAGCCTTTTTATGACATTTGAAAAATATAACCATAATAACCACAAGAGATATTTCTACCTCTCGTTTTGCCGGAGGGGTTGATACGTAATAAAATTTTAAGGTATAAACGAGTTGGCTGCAAGCTAAAAAAAGACAAGAACA
>DAOVZP010000265.1 GCA_030635045.1 Bacteroidota bacterium
AGGCGGTAGTGAACCACAAAACTACAGGCATATCTGGGCAAGAGGCTATGAAACAGGCAGCTGGGGTGAATTTATGGATGTGAATACAAACATCGCACATGTATTTGATGACTGTGTATATCCGATGATTGGTAACACTTCAGATGCTAACATTCATTACATGTACCAGGCTGATATTTCTCCCGGTAATGCGCTTGACGGCGACCATGATTACCAGGAAAACAGGTGGATCTACGGAATGCTTCCTAAAACAGATCTTCTCACAGGTATAGGCGAAGAACAAGAACTGATCAACAGTGCTCAGGTATCACAGAACTTCCCTAACCCGTTTAACGGATCAACAAACGTTCAGGTACAACTTGAAACTCCTTCAGAACTTTCACTGGTTATTACTAACCTGACCGGACAGAAAGTGATTGAGCTGAATAAAGGATATGTTCCTGCACAAACACATACTTTCACCATCGACGCTACTACCCTGCAATCAGGTGTGTATTTTTACACTGTAACAGCAGGCAGCAGCCAGGTGACAAAGAAAATGATAGTAGAATAATATCTACCTTTAGTATCATTATAACCCCGCTCTCGAGCGGGGTTTTTTTTTGCCCTGTTTTGCGGTGGGGTTTTTTTTGTATTTTTACCGTTCGTGCTTAATGTAAGTTTAACTAAATATGAACAAAATGAAAAAACTATTAATGTTATGCCTGGTCATCGGCCTGGGTTTTTCCCTCATAGGCCAGCCGGCAATTCCATCAAAAGAACTGATCAACCAAACTGTTAAAACAGAGTACAGGGCACCTGCAGAAAGCTTTACTTCTTTCAACAATGAAGTGAATTACACCACAAGGGGTACAGCAGTGGCGCCAAACGAATACATCATCGGAACAACATGGTATGATTTCCAGTCCAATGCATCTCTCAACGACCGCTTTTATCGTTATGATGACGGGCGCATGGTAGGTGTATTCACTATGGGGTTTGAATCCTCAGCTTTTCCCGACAGGGGAACCGGATATAATTATTATAACGGAACAGAATGGGGCCCTGAACCAACAGTGAGGATAGAGGGAATCCGTACCGGATGGCCCAGCTATGCTCCTCTTGGAACAGATGGTGAGATCGTTCTTTGTCACGATTATCCCAATAGTCTTGTATATAATACCAGGGAAGCCGTTGGAACAGGCGGCTGGTCAGAACTGACCTACCTCGGAACTACAGGCCCGCCGGCATTGGCATGGCCAAGAATGGTAACCGGAGGGGCAGACCTGATGGATGTTCATATTCTTGCAAACTCCTATGATCCCTATATGGGGATGGATGCTGCCGTTGTTTATTCTTATTCTTCTGATGCTGGTCAATCATGGGAAATAGAGAATATTTTTATCGATGGTATGGGCCCGGATGATTATTTCGACCTCGGTGCCGATGAATACGTCTTTGCGTATCCGCAGGGAAGTACAATGGCATTTTTGCTAGCCGGTGCCTGGCATGACCTTTTCATTATGAAATCAACCGATTATGGTGAAACCTGGGAGAAGATTGTTGTATGGGAACATCCATATCCTTTCTTCGACTGGAACACAACCATTACTGATACTTTCTTCTGTGTCGATAATTCAGCGAACCTGGCAATCGATGCAAACGGTAAATGCCATGTTGTATTTGGTATCAACAGGGTGATGCACCTCGAGGTAGGTACAACATATAATCTATTTCCTTTTGTGGATGGTGTAGGTTATTGGAACGAAGATATGGACCCATTCTCAAACGATGTGGATGCACTGGCCCCCCCTCAATATGGTTATGCCAATTCTGAAATGGTAGAAGATGTAAACTATATCGGCTGGATGCAGGATGTAGACGGTGATGGTGAAGTTACCCTCGTTGGGACCACCGTTGATGATATATACCACTACCGCCAGTTTGGCCCCTCGGGGATGCCAACGATCACTGTTGATGAATATGGTCGCAGGTTTGTGATCTTTGCATCAACCACCGAAACCTATTTCAATGACACCTATAATTATAAACACCTGTGGGCAAGGGCTTATGAAAATGGCTCATGGGGTGATTTTATGGATCTCTCTTCTGATATTACACACATTTTTGATGAGTGTATCTTCCCTGTACTAGCACATACCAGCGATGATAATATCCACTATATCTATCAGGCTGATATTACGATGGGAACGGCTATTGATGATGACCATGCATATCAGGAGAATATAATCTATTATAGCCAGTTGCCAAAGACAGACCTCCTTACCGGAATTGATGAGCAGATCACACAGCAAAATAATATCCGGGTGGAGCAAAACTATCCAAACCCGTTCAGCAATCAGACAAATATCAAAGTCAGCCTTGAAAATCCGGGCACTTTGATCATCGATGTGGTGAATGTTACCGGGCAAAAAGTGATGAGCATTGATAAAGGCTACCTCAATGCAGGTACCCATTATGTGCAAATTGATGCTTCAAACCTGGATGCCGGTGTTTATTTTTACACCGTGATCAATGGTGCTGACAAAGCAACCAGATCAATGATCGTCGAGTAGAGAAACATATACGATTTCCTGTAAAGGGTTGTCAGCTAAATCGGGCTGACAACCCTTTTTGTTAACCCATAAAGGTTATTTGTAAGTTAATAAGGGCATTGGATTTGACGTCCGGCAGATTTTATACTATCTTTATTTGCTTTAACTTTATAAATCAAATAATTTGTATTACTAATACCAATCTATCCATGAAGAAATTTATCAGCCTCGCAATCTCGATGGCCATGGTCATCTTTGCGTTTTCTCAAAGCATTCCGACTGTTGACCAATCGATGCTGGAACAATCCAGAAAAGCTGTCTATGTTCCGGCCGATGATGTGATCGTAGAAGCACCGGTTCAGGAGTTGACAGGGCCAAGGGCCTTTGATCCCAGTGAAACCATCATCGGTGAAACCTGGTACGACCTGCAAACCAATAAATCAGTGCAAAACAGGGTTTATCGCTATGCTGATGGCACAATTGGTGCCGTATGGACCAGGGGCATTGACGCTTCGGCATTTCCCGACAGGGGAACAGGCTATAATTATTACGATGGCACGGAATGGGGACCCAGCCCTACGACCCGAATTGAATCTATTCGTTGCGGATGGCCTTCCTACAGCCCGCTTGGCCCTGATGGTGAGCTTGTGATCTCACATGACTTTGGTGCAAGCGTCCTGTATTTTAACGAAAGAGAAGTTAAGGGAACAGGTAGCTGGATAGAGACGACCTATGTATATTCTACCGGACCTCCTAAGCTTTCATGGCCAAGGCATATTACTTCCGGCCCCGATAATAATAACATTCATCTGATGGTTAACAGCGTTGATGAATATATGGGAATGGTTGGTGCACAGGTGTATTCACGTTCAACCGATGGCGGGGAATCATGGGATATTGAGAATATGATCATCGATGGTATGGGCATTGATGATTATCTTGACCTGGCAGCTGATGAGGTTGTATGGGCCGATGCTGTCGGAGATAATATTGCATTTCTTGTGATGGGTTTGTGGCATGATATGTTCATGATGAAATCAACTGATAATGGAGAAAACTGGGAGAAAACTGTTATCTGGGAGCATCCTTATCCATTCTTCGACTGGAATGTTACCATCACAGATACTTTTTTCTGTATGGATAAGGCAGCAT
>DAOVZP010000055.1 GCA_030635045.1 Bacteroidota bacterium
ATTCACAGGATGATTCATTTGAGTTGCTGGAAGATATGGCGCGGGAACACAGCAAGCTCAAAATTGTGAACCTGAACCAGGAGCTTAACTTCTTTCACGGCAAGAAATTTCCTTTATCGCTGGGAATTAAATCTGCATCTCACGAAATACTGCTCCTCACGGATGCCGATTGCAGACCATCTTCCAAATACTGGATCAGGAATATGGCCGGGAAGTTCGGGCGTGGAAAGGAAATTGTTCTGGGGTATGGTGCTTATGAAAGAAAGTCTGGCTTCCTGAATTTAATGATCCGTTATGAAACAATGTGGGTTGCCATACAATACCTTTCATATTCATTAATGGGAAAGGCATATATGGGTGTGGGCAGGAATATGGCTTATCGTAAGACTTTATTTTACAAGAATAAGGGCTTTTCATCGCATTATACTATTGCCTCCGGCGATGACGACCTTTTTATTAACAGTGTAGCAACAAAAAAGAATGTTGCCATAGAGATAGATCATGACAGCCGTACCATCTCTGTGCCGGAAAAAAAGATGGGTGACTGGGTAAAACAAAAGCGGCGGCACCTGACAACATGGAAGTATTACCGTCCTCGTTTTAAGTGGCTTCTGGGGACATGGTCGATCAGCCAGATGTTTTTCTTTGGATTATTTATTTTGCTCCTGGCATTGGGATATAACATGATTGTTGTCGGAAGCGTCTTTATTCTTCGTTTTGTTAGTTACTTGTTAATTACTAAAATGAGCATGAACCGGCTGAACGAAAGAAAATTATTATTATTTTCGCCTATAGCAGAATTATTTCTGATCGTGTTTTACCCAATGCTCAGCCTGGTGAATATGTTCAGTAAACCTGATAAATGGAAGTAAATCCTAATCTCACCGATAAGGCCATGCGCGATTTTCAGCTGGTGCAGGCTGCCATCAACAATGGCGACCAGCGTGCTTATGCTGCCCTGATGAACAACTACCGGGATTCACTTTACTTCATGCTCCTTAAGATGACCAACAACACCTGCGATGCCGATGACCTGACTATTGAGGCCTTCGGGAAAGCGTTTAAAAAGCTTGAGCAGTATACGCCCGATTATGCTTTCAGTACCTGGTTGTTCAAAATTGCCTCCAATAACTGCATCGACTTTATGCGGAAGAAGAAAAAGCGCACTTTCTCCATGGATAGCAGTCCCAATGGCGAGGAGGGCAACGAACTGGCCAACTACATTCCGTCCGACACCCCTGATCCTGAAGAAAAGGTGATGAAGAAAGAGAAGATGATGCTGATGCGCGAGGTAGTTGAAAAGCTGAAGCCGCATTACAGGCAGTTGATAGAGCTCCGTTATTTCAAGGAGTATTCTTATGAAGAGATTGCTGCGGAACTCAAGCTTCCGCTTGGAACTGTTAAGGCGCAGCTGTTCCGTGCACGGGAGTTCATCTCCAATATCATGAAAAATATTCCTGATAATTATTAGGGATGTCATCCCGTTAAGCGTTCGGATCACATTTCTTGACGTAATTCATTAATTCCTTCCCAAACTCTGAATCCAATTTCAATACACTGTAATCCATTACCTGGTTATTCAGATATTGCAATACCAGATAACAGATGCTCTCATCCCCGGGATGTATCCCGGCAAAAAAGAAGCCCATATCTTCAAATTCCGGACAAAGTACCGCCGTGTAAGGATCATTCAGGTTCAATCTCAGGTAGATGGTTTCATAACGCTCCACGCAGAATTGCCTGAGGTCTTCTGCCACTTTTTTTACTGTGTGTTCTCCATAATGATCCACCTGTATGGTCGCCGTAATGAATTCAGCATTTGGCTTTACTTTTAATTTGGTGCGCCGGCCGGCGAGGCCTGATATCGAAAGCTCAGTCTTCCTTATTTCAGGCTCGAATTCAATATTCCGGAAGATCTTTTCTATCATGCCTTTATGCCTTTCCGGGGGGTAAATGACTATTGAATCCGGCGGATCCAGGT
Source organism: Bacteroidota bacterium (assembly GCA_030635045.1). Lineage (GTDB taxonomy): Bacteria > Bacteroidota > Bacteroidia > Bacteroidales > B18-G4 > B18-G4. The sequence goes on from DAOVZP010000055.1 coordinate 1,982, forward strand.
AGCGATAAGCTATCATAATGCTCTCCCGGGGATGGCTCCCCTCCTGGATATCCTTGAACTTGAGCACCGGGACTTTGGAAAGCAATAAAGCACAGTCGTTCATGCCAAAATGATGTGCTGCCTTTTGTGAATAGGGATGCGTAGTCACGGTCATGGCATATACTCCATGGGTCTTTTCTTCAACGGCCTTGTCAATAAGTGCCTCCCATAATCTGTTCATGATCCCCATGCCCCGGTAGCCGGGGTCGCTGAATGCAATGCCCAGTTCTGCATTGCTTTGATCATAAGATTCCCTGGCCAGCGCTGAATGGCCAATGATCTCCCCACTCTCAAGCCGTGCCACCATGGATACCAGCTGCCCGCTTTCATTCAGGCGGGCTACTTTATCAGGGTAATAAATATTCTCATAAGGATATGAATAGCCGTACGAATAGTAAGCAAGACGTGAAACCGCCACAGCTTCTTCAGGAGCCATCAACCCAATACTGTAAGCAGGCTTATCTCCGGGCCCTGTTGCCTTTTCTATCGCTTCCGCCTCACCATCATTAATAAGGTCTTCAATAGACCTGGTTGGGAGGTATTTTAACAGTATAACCTCAATGCCATCATGCCCGTGGTTGTTATAAGAATACTCATCCATCACTTTCCTGATGAGGTAGGTTCCAAGTCCGCGGTCGTCATATTTGCCTTCAAGTCTCTTTCTGCTGTATATGGGAAAAAGGGCCGGATCGAATGGAATACCTTTCACCCAGATGCCGATCTTCAGGCCCAGGGGTACCTGCCGGAAGTCTATAGCTATATCTTTCAGCTGCCCGGGAGCAAAGGAATGCTTGATGATATTCGTAAGCGCTTCTTCAAGGGCAAGCTGTATCTGTTTGTTATCGTGATCATTGAACCCTATCTGCTCAGCCACAGTACGAACACATGCTTCTGCTTCAGGCAGGCTTTCAAGATTGTTTTGAATGCGGAGATTCGACCGGTGAAATACTTTCATGATGTGATCTTTCTGTTGTCGATGATCTTATGCAGCTTGCCGCTGCTTTCAATTTTCACGAAATCCTTGCCATCCAGTAATTCTGTTGTTAGCCCGATCAGGTCATCATTAACTATCATGTCGTTGAGTACAGCATAATTGTCGAGCAACGCCTGGTACACCTGTTCGGCTGTAATGCCGGCATTCCTGTTGATCTTAACAATGATCTTCTGTTTGTTCGCCTCAGCAGTGTCAAGGACCAGTTGTAATTCATCACCGTAACCGAATTCATCTTCCAATATCTTCTTAAACTCATTATAGTTGAAGAGGGGCCCCATTTTGAAGATATCGCCAAAGCGGCCAAGCAACTCAAAGCGCGGCGACTTCCTGCCACATTTACAGGCTTCATCCACCCATCGTCCCAGGTCTCCGATCTCGTAGCGAAAGAGAGCCTGACCTTTTCGCGACAGGGATGTGAAGATAAGCCGCCCTGTTTCGCCCTTGTCAACAGGCTTGTTCTCATTCATCTTGAAGATCTCAAGGGACTGGGTTCTGCTCATGACATGGTGCACACTGCCTTCGCAATGAGTACAGCTATAACCCAGGGGGCCGGCATCATTGCTTCCATAGATTGCTGATTTTATAAGCTCAACACCGAATTCTTTCTTGTAATACCAGGCCATAGCGGGACTCATGTGCTCCCCGCCATAAAAGATCTTTCTGATCCCGCCATAATCTTTCAATTCTTTGGAGCAGGCTTCAAAGAGTTGCGAAAAGTAAAATGGCATCCCCAGCAGTGTGTCTACCTTGTTTTCTATGATGGCCTTCACCACGTGTTCATATTCCGGGATCGCCGTCATAGGAAACTGTGTGGCTCCCATGCCTTCCAGGATGGTCCAGAAGCTGATAAATCCACCATAGAGTTCACCACTAAAAAAGAGGTTCATGCAGCGATCGCCGGAAGGATCCAGCCCTGCTGCGAATAAAGCTTCAGAGGCAGCAAACATTTGTTTATGGTAGTCTTCGTAAGTATAGATCGCCAACTTTGGTTTACCGCTTGTCCCTCCACTTTTGAAGAACAATTCTGAGAATTCCTCAGGGACTTTCTTCCGGATGAAATCCTCTTTATGTATCACTGGGGCGTCTTTTGGGAGGAATGGCTTTGTCGGCTCTTCCAGGTCAGCAAAGCTGCTGATTCCCCCGGTAAGTTCACCCAGCTGCAGGCATATTCGCCGGCAATACCTTTGCAGGGCATAAACGCCGTCATGCGGCTCACCTGCGTATCCGCCAAGCATATAACCCGGCTGCTTGATACGCGTGACACCGGCCTGTACCAGCTCGTTAGTGATCTCCCCAAGTTCATCAAGGGCGCAAGCCAGTCCCGCTGTCTGCAGGTATGTGCGCAACGGCCTCAGGGTGCTGACGATCTTGTCTTTCTTTAAAGGCTTGATCCATATCGTTCTGTAGAGGGGAGAGGGCCTGAGCCCCGACTTATAGTCAACCAGCACACGCCATGTCTTTTCCGGTGATTCGATCACTTCCGATTCCCCCAGGCTGGCACCCAGCTTTGTTAGCTGTGTAACATTGGTGATCTCGGCCATCTCCGGGATGCTTATCTCCGGTTGAGGAAAGGTTTGCGATACCTCCTCCAGTACTGCTGCAAAAGAGTTGGCAAATGCAAGGAGCTCTTCCCTGTTATCTGTTTCCAGGTACAGGCACTGTGGACTGGAACAGGCCTGCTGCTCGATAACACAGATATCATATGCAATGTTTTCGAGGCCCCGGGTATCTTTACTCATTTTTGAGCTCACATAAGAGAAGCTTATCCTGTGGCCCCAGTCGATGATGCGAACCCCTTCGGGAGTCATCTTCCTGACGGAGGCAACAGACTCTTCACCACCCCAGGCTGCGATGCCGTGGGCTGCATTGAAAATGCCCCGCAGGGTATCTTTCCTGGCGGATGAAAGCTGAAATGCATATACAAAAGGCTTCAGCATTCCGGATGGGCATGCATCCACTATCCCTTTCAGTACCAGCTGAGGGAAGTTTCCGTTCTTGCTGCTATTCTTGAGGACATTGATATTTCCTGACATAAGCCCTTCCAGTACGCTGAGAGGTGCTACTGTAGGGGCATTCCCGGGTACAACATGAACCAGCATTCCAAGTGGCCCCCAGGCTTCAAAAGCATCCCCCCGGAAATCATTGCGGTGCAGAACAAAAGGATTATCTGAGCCTAGCTCCCTTTTGATTTTCTGCTCCAGGAAGTCAGGATCAAGAAAAGCGATGATCTCGTTGATGGTCTCGGCAGCATGCTCAGCCGTATTCCCGGCATCAGTGAGGGATGTGATCAGCTCTTCATTATCGCCATCAAGCAGTTGTTGCCTGTAGGTGGCGCAGGCACGGAGGAGGGAGGGTAGGTGCATGCGGAGCCTGAGGTCATCAGCGGTATCCTTGCCCAGATCATTGATCTTCTGTTCGAACTCTTCTTCGCTGATCCATTCACCACGCCAGATATATTCTTTTGTTTTCATAAACATGCTTGTTAAACAGCTTCTTTTTTAAGCAATTCGGCTGCCGACACTGCACAGCTCTTGTTTTTGGAAATGCCTGCCCTGCCTGCGATCTCAAACCATGGGGTATTGATGCCGCAGCCGCATTCTTCGGGCCCGTGCATGATGGCCAGATCGCCCATCATCACGCTTACGGCCGGAACCGATGTGATATATGGCGTTACGAAGCTCAGGTATCCCTGTTTACCATATTCAAGCACCTTCAGGGTCCTTACATCCCTGATAAAGGCACGCGACCACACAGGCACATGCATATGGTGTTTGTCGCACTCAACATAGGGAACGGAATGTTCAACAGAGCCAAAGCCATCGCGGCAGCGGATATCCGGGATGCCCAATTGTTCTCCAAGACGGCCGTATAGCTCAGGCTTCGACAGCTGCATGTCGGCATAGCCTTTCCATCCACCGGCAAAGAAAACCAGTGATTCATCAGAAAGATTGATGTTTTTTACACCAAGTTTACGCATTCGTTCTAAAATGAAAAATATAAAGGATGGAAACCCGATAAAGCGAACCGGGATCTTTTCCGCTTCGTATTGTTTCAGCACCTCGATACATCCGAAGATGTCGAATTCATGGGTGCCCTCCCCGGTAAGTCTCAACACATAGTTCATGTGCCTGGCCGGGGCGTACTTTGTCAGGAACTTACTCGTATTTGTTGTTCCCCTTGTTGATCCCTCTTCCGGCTCATAGTTGCTCACCAGGTAATTGGTTTTCTTATCAGGATTGTACCATCCGAAATGGTCGTAGACAAAATCAACCATTCTTCTCCCGGAGGATATCGACCAATGGTCGAAAAACATCTGGCTCTTCTGTCCCATGGTGCCTGAGGAGGTGAGGGTGATCTCTATTTCATTTTCAGGGATGGACCGTACTGCATGAGTCTTGAAGAAATTTGCATGGATAAATGGGATCTGTGAGAGCTCGTCAATGGATTGTAGCTTATCCGGACTGAATTTTTCACGATCAAGCAGGTTTTTGTAAAAATCACATCTGTCGTAATGCCAGGTGATTATCTCCCGCATTGCCTGCAGGAACAGCTCATCCATATCTTCCCCTGTACGATAAGGATCGCTTAAGTCGCAGATCTTCTGTACAGCCGCTAATGCTGCAGGCTCAGGGACCTTGAGTTGTTCAAATTTTGACATAGGGAGTTTTATTTAAATCTGTTATCTATGATGCGGCGGATCTTCCCTGTCCTGGGGTTTACCATTAACTCATCCGGCCCAATCCATTCAATGCTTATGGGATGTATCCCGTTAATTGCTATTTCCTCCCTGAATTCGGGACGCTCGCTAAAGATCATTTCCAGGAGTTTTTCTTCCCATTCGGATTGCACTGATCCGGGATCATCCACCACGATGCGTAGCGTAAGCTTATCCAGTTTTCCGATATGATCGATGACCATCTGGAAGTTTGTCGCGTGGAATACGGGTTTCAGCAGATGGAGAATATTAAGGAAATTATCCACATTCATGGTTACCACCCCGATGCGGGCACCTTCCTCCGAGCGCCCCAGGATCTTGAACTTCCTGTTTTTGTTTCCCTTTTCTTCGATCCAGATGCCGCGGTCGCCAACCGGGTACCGGATAATGGGCATGAGTAAACGTGAGAGGTTGGTGGTAAGCATTCTGCCTTCCCTGTTGCAGTCCTCGATCACCTTACCACTTTCATCATCCACTATCTCAATGATGTTATACTCATCAAACACACGGTGTTCATTAAAACCACATTCTTCGTCGATATACCCAAGCAGGCCGGCATCAACACTGGCATATCCTACTGAATAGATTCTGATACCCGGGAATACCTCTTTTATAAGGTCCCTCTGGTCTTCGTACATGCTTTCGCCACCGAAATACACTTTATCGATCTTTAGCCCTTCAATATTTTCATTTCTAATGTATTCGGCCAGGCTGATAAGTTGGGTTGGAACACCCAGCAGGGTGTTGATACGGAAGTCTTTTAGTTCCCTGGCCATAAATTCCATCGGGGCAGCGCCCGAGATCGGAAAGATCATAACCTCTGCCGGGCAGCGCTGCAGGCTGTCATGCAGAAAAAGGAAACTGCTGTATAGTTCTCCGGCGTAAAACAGGTTTGCCACCCTGTCGCCTTTTTCCAGGCCCCCTTCGGCAAGGTGGTATCCGAAGGTGCCGGTCATGGTTTCCCATTCTTCATGCGAATACACGGAGAACTTCGGTTTTCCTGTTGTGCCACCGCTCTTGAAGATGATGCCATCGGTCATTTCCCCGGTAAGCAGGCGATTGTCTTCAACCGTGTTGTGTTCCCAGAAATCCTTCTGGTCGACAGGGGGAATGTCAGAAATTTTCCAATCTTTTTCCGCCAGGTTTTTGTATAATTCCATGTAGTAGGGAGATAGTGAACGGGCAACGGAAATTATGGTTTGCAGGGGATAGGTTTTCATGTTAATCAAAGGCTCTGTTCAGGCTCAAAGATAAAGAATTAGTTGTAATTTTGCAGTCCACACAAGCATGAAACAACAGAAATTTTAAAAAGAATGGAACTTGCTGATTTTCAAAAAAGTATTCTGCAGGGCATTCCTGAGAACCTGCCCGGGCCCCGTGATTATGATAGTACTGTTAGCCACGCGCCTCTCCGAAAAGAGATCCTGAATG
>DAOVZP010000352.1 GCA_030635045.1 Bacteroidota bacterium
GAATTAGTATCATCCTCAGACTCTTCCGGTTTCTTGTCGCTGGGTGCTGGTTTCTTGTTGCTGGTTGCTGGTTTCTTGTTACTGGTCGCTGGTTTCTTGTTGCTAGCTACTGGTTTCTTGTCGCTGGTTTCCGGGGTTCCGTCCTCAGCCTTTTCACCTCCCCCATTTTCGCCTATTCTCTTTTCTTCATCCCAGGGCCGTTTTCCGAAGACATCTTCCAGGTCCTCGCTAAAGATCACCTCTTTATCAAGCAATCTGGCTGCCAGTTTCTCAAGCTTTTTCCTGTTCTCTGTCAGCAGGCTTACAGCACGTTCATAGGCCTTTTCCACCAGGATTTTGATCTCTTCATCGATCGTTTCAGCTGTTTTCTCACTGTAGGGTTTATTGAATGAGTACTCCTGCTGGCCGGTTGAATCATAATAGCTGATATTGCCGATCTTGTCATTCAACCCAAAATAAACAACCATGTTAAATGCTTGCTTGGTCACCCTTTCGAGGTCATTCAGGGCACCGGTTGATACCATTCCAAATATCACCTTCTCCGAGGCCCTGCCCCCAAGTGTGGCGGTCATCTCATCGAACATCTGGGCCCAGGTTGTAATCTGCCGCTCTTCCGGCAGGTACCAGGCAGCACCGAGGGCTTTCCCACGTGGAACAATGGTTACCTTCACCAGTGGGTGTGCATGTTCAAGCAGCCAACTGATGGAGGCATGGCCTGCTTCATGAAAAGCGATCACTTTTTTCTCCCTGGCGGAGATGATCTTATTGCGTTTCTCAAGTCCGCCGATTATTCTGTCGATGGCATCCATGAAATCCTGTTTCTCCACGCTTTTATGGCCATTCCTTGCCGCGATCAAAGCTGCTTCATTACAAACATTAGCAATATCGGCTCCTGAAAAGCCCGGTGTTTGCTTTGCCAGAAACTCAACCTTAGTAGTTTCATCCATTTTCAAAGGCCTCATATGTACTTTGAAGATAGCCTTCCTTTCTTCCAGGTCGGGAAGCTCGACATGGATCTGCCTGTCGAACCTTCCGGCACGCATCAGGGCACGGTCGAGGATATCGGCACGGTTGGTTGCTGCAAGGATGATAACACCGGTATTGCTGGAAAAACCATCCATTTCTGTCAGTAACTGGTTCAGGGTATTTTCTCTTTCGTCGTTGGCTCCGGTCATGGGATTTTTCCCCCTGGCCCTGCCAATGGCATCGATCTCATCGATAAAGATGATACAGGGAGCCTTTTCTTTCGCCTGTTTGAACAGGTCGCGCACCCTGGAGGCACCTACACCTACGAACATCTCAACAAAGTCTGATCCCGAAATGCTGAAAAAGGGAACCTTGGCCTCCCCTGCCACTGCCTTGGCAAGCAATGTTTTACCTGTTCCCGGGGGGCCAACCAGCAGTGCACCTTTCGGTATTTTACCACCCAGCTTAGTATATTTTTCAGGACTTTTCAGAAAGTCAACGATCTCCTTGATCTCCACCTTGGCCTCTTCAAGACCGGCAACATCCTGAAAGTTTATCGTAACACCGGTGCTCTTGTCGAAGAGCTGTGCCTTTGATTTGCCAATATTGAATATCTGGCTTCCACCACCACCGGCACCACGGCCCATCATACGCATGATGACTATCCACACAACCACCAATATAAGAATCGGAAACAGCCAGCCCAGACTGTCGGTCCAGCTGGTACGGCTTTCAAATTCGGGATATATGGGTACTGCGACCCTCTCCTGCTCAGCTGCCAGCTTATCTTCAAAGCCCTTGGCATCACTGATGTGCATGTAGTACTGCGCACCCCCGGAGCTAAATCCCGATGGGCGTACATCTTCGTATTTGGAATCGTTTTTTAATATGTCTTCCTTGATATATACCTCGACCTTATCTTTATTGACGACGATGATCTTGTCAATATCATCAGACGCCAGCATCTCTTTCAGCTGTGGCCAATTCATCTTTTCAGCGCCATCATCAAAACCCGTAAAGTATATGATGAATATGATGAAAAACATGATGGCATAGATCCAATATAAATTGAATTTGCCCTTTTTCTTCAGACTGGGAAGAATTGGTTTGTTCTTTCCCTTTTCCTTATTATCTGTATCTGCCATTCTGTCCTGAATAAAATAAATTACTGCTTGCTCTCAACCTTTGTGACCTCCATATCAGCCCACAATTCTTCCAGATTATAGAAACGACGGGCGGTTTCCTGAAATATATGGACTACCACGTCAGCATAGTCCAACAAAATCCATTCCGCATTTTCATATCCTTCCTTATTCCAGGGTTTGAATCCTGTTTTTATTCTTGCCCCGTCAATCACCCCATCAGCAAGTGTATTAACATGTGTGTTACTGTTACCATGACAAATTACAAAATACCGGGCCACCGTGTTGGGCATCCCGCTGAAATCGATGAACAGGATATCCATGCCTTTCTTATCCTCCATCGCCGATACCACTGCGTCAACCAGTTGCTTTGAATCTGTTTCTATGTCTTTTGCCATGTAAGCTAATTTGTTGCAAAAGTAGTAAAAAAAGGGGTTGAATTGGTTGAACTGGTTGAATTGGTTTCCCTGTACCTTGCACCCTGAACCATGCACCCAAAACTATTAAGTTATCTTTGAGGACGAATATGTTAGATAAAGATTGCCATATCATCCATCTTCCTGAAGTCACTTCTACAAATTCTTACGCAAAAGAAATGCTTAAGGATAAAAGGCCGCCTGAAGGGACTGTCATCGTGGCTGATCATCAAACAGCCGGGAACGGACAGGATGGCAATAGCTGGGAAAGTGAAGCAGGCAAAAATATCCTCATGACCCTGATCCTCTATCCCTCTTTCGTTGAAATTTCGAGTC
>DAOVZP010000096.1 GCA_030635045.1 Bacteroidota bacterium
ATACCTCATCTACCCTTGCCCATTCCGGGCCATTCTTTACCCAATTAATAAACACCTCCATGATATCCGGATCAGCCTCAGCTTCAATGTAAACAGAGCCATCACGCTCGTTCTTCACAAAACCTTTCACACCCAATTCCATTGCAGTCTTTTGTGTGTAAAACCGAAAACCCACTCCCTGGACTTTTCCGCTTACTCTGATCGAATAGCTATTCATTGTTATTGATTATTTTACCACAAAGGATACACTAAGGATAGCACAAAGTTTCACAAAGGCTGTCAACTGTCAACCATCCCAACACTCAACACTCAAAACTCAAAACTCATTCCCCAAGCCTCTTCATCACCATCATCTCAATCCTTTCATAGAGGGATACAGGTTTTAACGATCGCCAGTTGAATGCATCAAAGCCGCCGCCAAAGGCAATGTAGTAATCCAGGTGGTTACTGACGAATTCCTCAATAATATGATCCCTGAAATTCAGCGCAACGATCCAGCCATCTTCAACATCATCGAACCATTCAGAATAATAGTCATTATCGCCGGCATAAAAGTTCAGGATATTATCCCCGATCAGGATAAACCTGTTAATGCCTTCTTCTGCCATCCGGTCGATAAGCTGACGCTTAAGGAAGCTGATGTCGTTATACAGCACATCATTCCACTCACCAAACAATTCAATGATGCAGAAATGCTTGTCGTAATCAACATATAGCACTTTTGAGAACAGGGTTGCCGAGCCGAACTCGTCCCATTGCGGATGTATTACGTAGTTATATATGGCATGCGTAAACTCAAATTCACTGTACTCCCTTCCATAAAAAGGAGACCGTTCATCCTCACTTGCGAGGTAAAGATGCCGCCAGTTATAGTATGGTTCTATTGAGTGCAAAATCAGGTGAAATATTTATACTTGTTTTATTAATCGCTACTGGTTGCTGGTTACTGGTTGCTGGTACTGTTGCTGATCTGTTGAACTTTGCAGCTACAATGCAAATTTTAACCCAGACACTTTGCGAAGCTCGGTATACAGCTTCTCTAGTATCTCCTGGCTTACTATATCAACACTGACAGTATAGCTCAGGTATTTACCACCTGAACTGGATTTGGTGCGCCAGTTAGAAAAGGGAACTTCAAATTTCTTGAATAACTCTTCCATTGCAGCAATGCTATCATCCGATTTTATGCTTGCCAGTATAATAGCTTTCAAATCAAACTTGACCGGGTAATTCACTGATTGCCTGTTAAAAAGGTTACATACCTTTCCGTCGCCATTTCCTCCCTTATGTTCCATATCTCAAAATTTATTTTTTTAACTACCTACCGCCTACTGTCTACTGCCTACTGTCTACTGTCTACTGCCTACTGCCAACTGTCTACTGCCTACCGCCTACTTCCTACAGCCCGCAATCTTCCCTAAAAGCAGTACGTCAAATTAAGGTGTCCCCACCTGAAATGATGTGCATTCTTAAATTCAGGGCTGATATAAAACTGTTCATACATTAATCCCAATTGTTTAAATGCCAGGTATATGCCGAAGCTGGCCTGAAGCAGTAACCTTTCAATGTCCTCTGCCGGGATGGTATATTTACTGGTCTTATTGAACACCCCACCCTGCAGGGTAGCATCGTATAAGACCATCTTCACCTTAGCGCTTGCAAAGATACCATATTGCCATTTAAGTCCTTTGGCACCTTCTGTTGAATTTTCTGTTGCCAGTCCCGGCATTGAAAAATATGGGTTCAATTTCCCGGCCCTGATCCTCAGTCCACCTCCGGCATTGGTGTAAAGGGTGCCAAGCTGGCCCTCAGCAAAAACATTCAGGTCGAAAACTCCAGGGTTATAAAGCCCTTTTTCAACCAGGGCTGTATAATTAAGCACCAGGTCACTCTGTATCTGGTTTTCCCAGCCGACCGGAGGAATATCGTGGATCTGATCCTGTACAAATCCTCCCAGGGAGCCGGGCCCGATCAAACCGACCTGCAACTCAGAATACTGCCTGTACCTGTGCTTGCTGCTCAATGTGTTCTTAAAATGCCCGAGATACAGGTAGGCGGCAAAAGGCCTGTCGCCATCCTGGACATTGATGGTATCCGGGTTCGTCGGGGTATACATGTTTTGCACGAAGGTCATTCCATGGTAGTTCATGGAGTATTTCCTGTATGGCAACATGGTGTAGCTTAGAGGGGAAGAAGCGAAAATGGATACGATATAATCGATACGGATACCGTTGGTGTAGTAATAATCTGTATTGTTAAAGATATCATTGTCAAAGTTTACCCCGATATAGCGGTTTGTGCTTACATAGCTAATGGCATAAAAAGCTTCTTCAGTTTGCTCCCGTTCATCTATTTCCGGCAGTTCCTCACTGAAGGTGATGCTGCCTGCCGATCTTACAGATATGCCGTTTATTGTATCTCTTTTGACAACTATAATGACTTTCTCCTCTTGTTGCTGTTGCTCTTCCGGGGTTTTCACAATTATGGCAGGTGGTATATATGCCAGCCTGATTGACGGAACCTGAGGGGGTATCCAGTCGGCCACATATTTTTCCTGAGGAGATAAACGGTTCTCATCAGCAAGTGTGCTTACATTTCCATCCCGGCAGGAGGGAAGAAGCAAGATAAGCAGAAGCAGGTATGTTAGCCGGTCAGCTTTCAAAACGAAACAAAATTAAGTCATTTCCGGCATTGCTCCGGGCTTAAAAGATCTTAGGATACTTTTCGGGATCTATATCATGCATAATGTTGTACACTTCATCGAACACATCTTCTGCATTGGGATTGGAGAAATAGTCCCCGTCACTGCTGTAGGCGGCCCGGTGGGCATGCCCTGTAAGGGTTGCAGGCTGGGCGTCGAGGTAGAAGAATGCTTTTTGTTCCTCCAAAACTTTTTGCATCATATAGGCAGTGGCCCCGCCCGGCACATCTTCATCAAAGAAAAGTACCTTATTGGTCTTTTTTACAGACTCGAGGATGAGGTGGCCAACATCAAATGGCAGCAGGCTTTGCACATCGATCAGTTCAACATCGATATCAAACTCCTTGAGCTGGGCAACGGCATCTTCTGCTATTCTGACACAGGAACCATATGTGACAAGCGTAATGTCGGAACCATGCTTTAGTATTTCCGGTTTGCCAACAGGCACCCTGAACTCTCCGAGGTTCGACGGAAGTCTTTCGCGCAGGCGGTATGCATTGAGTGGTTCTATGATAAGCGCCGGCTCGTCGGATGCCAGCATAGTATTGTAAAATCCTGCGGCCTGTGTAAGGTTCCGCGGAACAAGCACATGCACGCCCCTTATGGAGTTTATGACCATAGACAAAGGTGAACCTGAATGCCAGATCCCTTCAAGCCTGTGTCCCCTGGTGCTGATTATGAGCGGGGCCTTCTGACGGCCCTTGGTGCGGTAGCGCACGGTTGCAAGGTCGTCACTAAGTACCTGAAGTCCGTAAAGCAGGTAATCAAAATACTGGATCTCTGCCATTGGGCGCAATCCTCTCATGGCCATGCCAAGTCCCTGCCCGAGGATGGTGGCTTCCCGTATACCGGTATCGAAAATGCGCAGTTCACCATACTTTTCCTGAAGGCCTTCCATGGTCTGGTTCACACCGCCTATCTTTCCCACATCTTCCCCAAATGCACATACCAGCGGGTTATTCTCAAAGATATGGTCGAAATTCATTTTCAGTATTTCCCTTCCGGGGATGGAAGGTGCATCATCAGCATATTCAGGGAGAACTTCAGCTACCTTGAGTGCCGATTGCTCCGATTCGCTCCAGAGATGTGCATTATAGGCTTCATGGTTTTCACCGGCCACCTTATCGCGCCAGGCCATGACATTCTTTTTTAATGAATTCTGCGGGTTACTGCATGAATCGCATATCAGCCTCAATATCTTTTTTCCTGACGACATGATATCCTTCCATATCGGTTCACCGACCATGGCCAACTCTTCCTTGATGGCATCGATGCGGCTGGTCATAGCGCAGTTGCATGTGGTGATATCGACCATACGCAGGAAATCATCCCGCTTATCTGTTAATGGTTTTTGAAATCTGGCCCAGGCTGCCTTTTTTGCATCCCTTGCTTTCTTTGCCGCTTCTTTCTCGATATTGTCGAGGGTTGCTGCATTCGCATATTTCTCTTTCAGTATCCACGCACGCATCATTGTTATGCAATCATGATCTGCTTCCCATTTGAGGCGTTCTTCGCTTTTGTACCTTTCATGGGAGCCGGATGTGGAATGCCCCTGTGGCTGTGTTAACTCTTCAACATGGAATATGGCAGGAACGTGTTCCGTACGACATAGTGCAATGCCTTCATCATATGTTTGGCAAAGTGCAGGGTAATCCCAGCCTTTAACTTTGTATATACGGTATCCATTACTGTCTTTAGACTTTTCAAATCCCTTTAGCGCTTCTGAAATGCTGCTTTTAATGGTTTGGAATTCCTTTGGGACAGAAATTCCCCAGCCATCATCCCAGATTGATATCGCCATGGGTATCTGCATAACACCGGCCGCATTGATGGTTTCCCAGAATACTCCTTCTGAGGTGCTTGCATCTCCTATGGTGCCAAAGGCAACCTCATTACCCTTATCAGAGAATTTGCCGAATTTCCTGAGCCCTTTGTTCAGCCTGAAATGCTTCGATGCCATTGCCAATCCCAGCAGGCGTGGCATTTGGCCGGCAGTAGGGGAGATGTCGGCCGAGGAATTCTTTCGCTTGGTAAGGTCAAGCCATTCACCATGCTCATCCAGGCATTGTGTAGCAAAATGATTGTTCATCATTCGTCCGCCCGTGCCCGGGTTGGCTGCCTCATCAGTATCGCCATAAAGCTGTGAAAAAAGCTCCTCCAGGCTCATCATGCCTGTTGCCAGCATGAATGTCTGGTCGCGGTAATACCCTGATCGCCAGTCGCCGTCTTTAAAGGCCCTGGCCATTGCCAGCTGTGGCACTTCCTTGCCGTCCCCGAATATGCCGAATTTAGCCTTCCCTGAAAGCACTTCACGGCGGCCCAGGATGCTGGCCTGCCTGCTTTCATTGGCTATTCTGTAGTCGTTTAGGATCTCTTCTTTCGTCAGGCTTATCCCTTGTATTTTGGTTTTCTCTGCTGGCATGATATTATTGTTGCTATATCAGTAACAAATCTAAGGCAAAAAGGTTGAAAATCAAAAAGGGTTGCCAACCCTAATAAGGTTGGCAACCCTAATATAAAATCGTCGATGTTCGTTACCACACCAATCCAACGATCTGCATCACAATGGGTCTGATCATACCACTTGATGAACTCTGCTTTTCACGGTATATTGTTGGGCTGATAAAGCTTGCCTCATCAGGGTCTCTGAGGCCGTTTTCTGTCATTATCCAGGTGTTGCCTGCAAGTTTATATGGGCTGTATCTGCCCCAGTGCAGGATATCTTCCATGCTTTCATCCAGGCTGACATATTTCCCAACCGGAACTTCAAGCTTTAACCGGATGTGCTGTGCCTGCCAGCCTCCGGGTTCGCCAATGGGAAAATATGGATCAAGAACAATCATGTTTTCATTTTGTCCAAAATTCCATGTGATTGATTCAGCCTTTTCACGGGCAGCCCTTATCGTTCGTCCCCTGGCAGTTGTTATCCGGTTCAGGGCATAATCTGCAGTTTTGCTTTTATAAATGTCTACTTCGATCTGTTCATAGTACAAGCCCTCTTCAGTTACCACGATGTGAATATCGTCTCCCTGAATATAATCATAGGAGTTATAATGAAGTTCATCGAGGAAATCTTCATTAACAGTAAGATATATAGTGTCGTTAAGAGGTTGATGAATTTCCAATGTTTTACTCACAGTTGCCGGCTGCCTGAAATCCCTGGCCACCCTGAAAGCAAAGAACAATGTAATGATAAGGCCAATGACCCATAAATTCAGTGCTGTGATGCCGATATAGCGGACCCGTTCAAGGCCGAAGATCATTCTGAAAGCATTGTAGATCAGCATTAACAGTGGTATTCCAAGGAAGAGGATGAGGCCCATTTTAAGTATGGCTGCCCCTCCTGTAGACATGGGTAGTAGTGAAAAGAAGTCAGTGAGTGGCATGAGGATGGCCTCGTTATTATCAAGGATAATCGGTCCTCCCCATCCAAATATGGCAAAGAGGAACGCCAGTACCAGGCCTATGCCGGCGAGTAATAATGCAATGCCAACGATAATAACAATGATCTTCAGGAAAACTTTCAGTATGCTTAGAAAAACACCTAGTATTTGCTCGAAAATATTTTCGTCACGACTATTTTTTTTTTCAACAGTCTTCTTTGCCTGCTTTGTCAGGTCAGAGATCTTATCCTTGAGGTGGGATACCTCTTCAGTTATCGATTTCTCAATATTGGAGATATTGACTTTTTCGCCCTTCATTTGCAGTTTTTCAGCCCTTGAGCTGGCTTCCGGCATGGCTATCCACAGGATTAAGTAAACCATGGCACCTGACAGCCAGATAATGGTGAATACGGCAAATGCCAACCTGACCCATAGCACATCTATGTTAAGGTATGCAG
>DAOVZP010000361.1 GCA_030635045.1 Bacteroidota bacterium
AAAGTAAAGCTCGAACGCTCTGTAGCTTCGCTAAGGGACATTATGAAAGGTGAGACCATCATGGAAGAGGACCTTCACATGCTGAGCCCCGGAGATGGCTTCAAATGGGACGAAAGGGGTAACATAATAGGTAAGGTAACTAAGCAAGATATTCCCAGAGACGAGATCATTTACAAACACATGATAAAATGAAAGAGATCAAGCTTTTCCTGAGCGATATTGATGGCGTATGGACCGATGGCGGTATGTATTACGATAATGAAGGAAATGAATTGAAAAAATTCAATACCTCCGACAGTGCCGGCGTATTGTTCCTGAGGATGCTGGAGGTCCCTGTTGGCATAATTACCGGTGAGGATACGGAGATCGTGTCCCGCAGGGCGAAAAAACTGGGTATAGGCCTTCTGTTTATGGGGGTAAGGGATAAACTCTCCGTGGTGAAAAAGCTTTGTGAAGAGAAGCAAATTGAACTTGCTGAGGTTGCATTTATTGGTGACGATATTATTGATATTCCCGTGCTGGAAGCAGTTGGATTAAGTGCTACCCCTTCCGATGCTCCTGAATATGTGAAAAAACATGCCGGCTGGGTTCTTGAAAAACAAGGCGGCGAAGGCGTATTCAGGGAATTTGTCGAAAAATATCTGTCAGAGCAGGGTTTATTGGAAAAAGCCATTCAACTGTATCTCTCAAATATCTGACCCACTCTCCCAGTCACACAGTCATACAGTCATACAGTCACATAGTCATACATTCCTACAATCCCCGTATAAACCCAATCGCCCTCTCAGAAGCCTTCCCGTCAATGGCGAAGGCATATTTTGAGATGAATCGTTCGTAAGCTTCTTTGTCTATACTTGTTTTCCCGCTTAAGATATTGGCGATGTGATTCTCAAGCTCCTTTTCATTACTTGCCTGCAGCGCTACCCCCTCCTTATGATAGTTCTGAATATCCTGTTTCAGGTGGTCGAGAATGATCAGGGGTTTCCCGAAATATATTGTTTCTGTACCCACGGTTGAGAAACAGGTGATGAGAATGTCACAAACAGATATCAGCAGGTACAGGTCGACCGACAATGTGATCATTATCCGTTCAAGGCCGATTTCTTTTGCAATGTTTGCATAATAGTTACGGTCGTTTTTCTCGTTGGGATGCAGTTTGATGAGCAGGAAACCGTCAGGAGTGGCTTTAACAGCTTTCATCACGTCTTCTGCCGCACGCCGCCTTAATTGCGGGTCACGCTGTGGTTGTGAAGCAAATACAATAAGCTTGTCATCCTTATTTATTCCCCTGATCACTTTTTCTTTATTGATCCCGGCTGCTTTTAATGCCGGAATGACATCCGTCCTGATCTGCCCGCTGATGAACATGGAATCTTCTCCGTAATTACCTTTGCTCATGAGAAATTCTTTCCAGAACTCCCCCCACACCAGGCTGTGATCGGGAAAGGCTTTTCGCTTACTGTCGGCTACTGTATAAAGATATGCCGGGTGGAGGTCGTGAATGTTGCCATGCTGAACACCTGTCGTCTTGATACCTTCTTTCCGTGCCGCATCAAGGATGCATCTTATGGCGGGGCTGTTCTCATCAACCGTAGTGATGGTCTTGAATTTATGCCTGCTGAAAAACTTCCTGTATGCAAGGTATTTGATAAGATAAAAGTTTGTTGCCCCCCTGAATGAACGGTAAATCCCGGTCAGCAGTTTTTCGTCGCCTTCACATTTATCAGATAATTGATCCAGATTATTATTCAACTTACGAATGATATCTTTTTTCCTTTTTCTTTGTTCAGGCGAAAGAAAGTAGTTCAACAGAATGGGCTCGCCAAAATACCTTCCTTTTTGGCTTCCTTTCCCGAAAAGATTATCATGGCTGAGGTTGATCTTTGCGCCATCGCTCATCTTGGGCTGTACTGCTTCATCGATGATGAGAAAATCATTGCCCGCTTTTTCAAGCAAATATCCAATAACATAATTTCCTTTATCCACTCCGAGTGTGTTGATATCAAGAAATGCCTGTCTTTTGGTCACGTCCATGATGATGTGATCAGGCTTCTTTAGCTTTTTAAATGAAAACAGGTTGATCAGCCACCTTGTCTTCAGGATTATAAAGTACTTGAAAAGCGAGGCGAAATTCCATTTCGATCCGGAGGATGTTGCAGGGAGTATTATATTAATATTGTCATGAATGATTCCCTCAGCCAAAAGAGACTCTGAAGTATAAATCGATACGGAATCGTACTCAGTCGACAGCTTTTTCACCTCAGCTACTTCATATTTCAGGTTCCGCAAACGGAAGTAGGCCCTGAATTTATGGTAGTACCAGATGCTGCTGTCGTCAAACCTCATCCATTCAACCACCGGCTTCCCCTCAAATTCTTTATCACCGAAGGAAATAACAAAGTCCATGATATCATAGTTGATCCTCTTCTTTTCTTCTTCCGGGATCTCATATGCCCCTTTATTGTACCTGGCCAGTTGTGCAGGAAGGCCTACGGATGAAAATATATCATGCCCCCCGCTTTCGGCCATTCTCAGAACAGCCGGCATTTCTTCGGCTGACATATGACGTTTTATGACGATGGCTTTCATCGGAGGTATTTATTTAGGATCTGGCGTATTTCAACTTTGTAAAGGATCGACAGGCTGATGATAATAACGATTACCACCAGGCTTGATGTGATATATGGGTTGATCTCAAACCTGATCTTCAGGAATTCCAGCAAAGCTGCCGATAAAACAATTGTGAAGGGGTAAAACAGCATCTTTTTCTTGTTCCACCTGATGCCGGTAAGTTTTTTGCTGATAAAATAGAAT
>DAOVZP010000247.1 GCA_030635045.1 Bacteroidota bacterium
ATCTTTTCCTTTACGCAGATAATATATGTAGAAGAACCCATATACAGCACCACCGATATGAGCAATATGCCCTCCGGCATTCCCGTGACGGATCATAAAGAAGTCGATGATAAAAAGTGCCAGGGCCAGGTAAAATATCTTAACCCTGCCGAAAAAGATCATGTTGATCGTATAGTTCGGGATATAAAATGATATAGCAGTGACAATGGCCATGACCGACGCACTGGCACCCAGGGCCCTCGCCTGCGGCATCACCGTCTCAAAAACAGGAAAAATGTTATATGCCAGGATGTACAGCAATCCACCGGCCAATCCACCCAGGAGGTAGGTGGTAATCAACTGCCGCTGGTTAAGGTATTGCATGAAGATCTTCCCAAACCAGTATAACCACAACATATTAAAAAGGATATGCCAGAAACTGGTATGCAGGAACATATATGTCAGCAGGGTCCATGGCCTGGTGATCAGCAGCTCAAAGCTTGCAGGAAGCGCCAGGTAATCGAGGATCACCACCTCCACTATGAGGTCCGAGCGGTTGAACGCCCATCCGATCATAAAAGCCAGCTGTATAAGCAGCCATACCGCAGTGTTGATAATGATCAGCCTGGGCAGGATGCTGCTGTCCCTGAAAAAACGTTTCAGGTCCTCAAAGGGATTGGGCCGCTGTTGATTATTAAATTGATTCATCCTTTTTCCTTATTCCTTATTCCTTTTGCCTTCTGCACTCATCTAGTAAACGCCTTTCTTCTTCCAGTATTTCACCATAAAGAATCCGAACACCATTCCTCCAAGGTGTGCAAAGTGAGCTATTCCGTCCTGTGTGCCTGTTATCCCGAAATATAGTTCGGCTACGCCATAGATAATAACAAAGTACTTGGCCTTGATGGGAATGGCAAAGAATACATATAACATAGTATTGGGGAACATCATTCCAAATGCAAGCAGGATGCCGAAAACAGCCCCTGAAGCTCCCACAGTAGGGGTGTTGATGATCCTGTTGAGGGCAGCCATGGTTCCGTCTATATAGGTTTTCCCCTGTTCCCAAAGCTCAGGCCCCCTGGTATACACATCATGTAATTGTTCAGGAGTCAGAATGTCTTCGATCGACTGTATTCTTATAAATGCCACCAGCAACTGCACCAGTCCGGCACCGATGCCTGTGACCATGTAAAAAGTCAGAAAGCGCTTAGGACCCCATACCTGCTCCAGGATGCTGCCAAACATCCATAAGGCAAACATATTGAACAAGAGATGGTAGAAGCCGCCATGCATGAACATATAAGAAACAAACTGCCAGGTCTTAAAATCCGGTGAGCTGACATAGAACAGCCCTAAGATTTTATACAGGCTGATCTTATCACCAAACATCATCGTGATAATCAATAAGAGGGCATTGATGATGATCAGGTTCAGCACAACGGGTGGCATACCCATGAATCCCCGTCTTCCGTATGATTGATTTGCATTCATTTGTCTAAAGTTAAAACAGCTTTTCAATATCTTCTTCCCTGAGCATGCTGATGATCTTTTTCCCCGAAGGGGAGGTCTCAGGCATGCTGCTGCTGAATAAGCGGCTGATCAGCGATTCCATTTCTTCGGCCCCGAGTGTATTCGTATGCTTTACAGCAAGGTTTACAGACATGGCCCTTGCAAGGTTTGCGCGGATATCCTGATCCAGGTCAAGAAGGTTATTCTTATAGTTATCCAGTATTTTTTCCAACAATTCTTTGATGTTTTTGTTCACCATGCCCATGGGAACCCCTGTAACCACCCAGGTGTTCTTTCCCAGGTCGTTGATGCTGAATCCCAGTTTCTCCAGATCCGGTTTTAATTCACGAATGATCTCAGCATCGCTAAGAGGAAAGCTCACCTGCTGAGGGAACAGTTCCTGCTGGCTGGCGGCCGAACCGGATTCCAATTGCAGCATAAAGCGATCATAAAGTATCCGCTCATGAGCCCTTCTCCTGTGAATGAGCATGATCCCTGAGCTTGTGGAGGTGATGAGGTATTTCCCAAGGAATTGCAGTACTCCACGGTTTGCAGAATGGCCTTCTTCAGGAGAAAACATGCCTGCCTGAACTGCATCGCCATCCCTGTGTGTGTCGCCATCATCGAATAATTTCTGCCAATTCTCGCGATTACTCCTGTCCCTCTCACTTTCCGGTTTCCTGAGCGGGGGATGAGCTATCGGGTCAAAGGGATTATAATCGGTTGGTTTGCTGTCGAAAGGGTTTGCGACAGGGCCGTTTTTATCAGCAGGCCGGAATGAGATGCTTTGCTCCACATCAAAGTCGATGGCAGGGGTGATGTTGAACTTACCCAATGCCTGTCTGACAGCAGATTTAAGGATAGCATAAATATGTTGCTGATCCTGGAAATTGACCTCGGTTTTTGTCGGATGAATATTGATATCGATCTTATCTGCCTCAGTTTCAATATAAATAAAATATGATGGGTGGGAATCTGCAGGAAGCAGTTCCTGGAAAGCCTGTTCAACCGAATGATGCAGATAGGGATGCCTGATATACCGTCCGTTGACAAAGAAATATTGTTCTCCCCTTGTTTTTCTGGCGAATTCAGGCTTGCCAATGTATCCGCTGATATTGGCAATGCTCGATTGTTCTTCCAGGGGAACCAGGCGTTCCTTGTATTGCTTTCCATATATCGCAACCAGGCGTTCTTTCAGGCCTGCCTTTTTTAAGTGGTAGATAGGCTTATTATTGGCCTGCATGCTCATTTCGACACCTGTATTGACAAGGGCAATACGCAGAAATTCTTCGGTGATATGCCGTAATTCAACTGTATTGGATTTCAGGAAATTCCTTCTTGCCGGAACATTAAAGAATAAGTTCTTTACAGTGATATTACTACCGTCGGAGCTTGTACATTGTGCCTGCTCGATCACTTTGGAGCCTTCAACACGGATCTTGGTCCCTAATTCATCTTCTGTCCTTTTCGTCTTCATTTCCACCTGTGCAATGGCAGCGATGGATGCAAGGGCTTCACCACGGAATCCGAGCGTCCTGATGGCAAACAGGTCACGGGCTTCAGTGATCTTGGAGGTGGCATGCCTTTCAAAGCTCATACGGGCATCAGTCACCGACATACCGCATCCATTGTCTATGACCTGTATCAGGGTACGGCCGGCATCTTTTACAATGAGCTGGATGTTATCCGCGCCGGCATCGATTGCATTTTCAAGCAATTCCTTCACTGCCGAAGCAGGACGCTGAATAACCTCACCCGCAGCTATCTGGTTGGCTACGGAATCAGGAAGTAGTTTAATGATATCCGGCATTATTCTGTAAAAAATCTAACGAGATTATTGATGAACCCTGTAAAAAAGATAAAATAAAGCCCGAAAAATATTACCAGGGCGTAGATGACAAGCTTCATCCAGGGGCTTGAACGTCCTGCGACATCAGGAGCATGCTTGCGCCTCCAGCGTGTTTCCATCTGAAACTTCAGGTCATCCTTAACCTCTTCGTCCGTCTTAGGCTTATTGTCATTACCGTCAAGTTCCCGCTTTCTTTTCTCAAATTCCTCCTTTTCAGGATCCCAGTACCGCGGTCTGTAATTAAATTTCTTATGCTTCGGAATTTTAAAGAAAACAAATTTCATCAATCAATATTTAATTTCACTTCATCCACAAATGAACCTGGGATTTTTAAGAAAGATTCTGGATTCTGGATACTAGATGCTGGATACTAGATACTGGATGCTGGATACTGGATACTAGATACTGGATACTAGATACCATAATTCAGAATTCTTATTCTTATTCCTTGTTCTTATTCTTATTCTTATTCTTATTCCTTGTTCCTTATTCTCTATTCTCTATGCTCTATTCTCTATTCATCAGGCCTTGGCAAGCGAAGGAAACCTTTGCCTTAC
>DAOVZP010000002.1 GCA_030635045.1 Bacteroidota bacterium
CAATATAAGCATAAGCAGAATCAGCATCGAATTCAGGTACAGTTACCACCGGTTCAGCCGGAGTTGTGTTAGACTCCACCGGCTTATTAGTGCTTCCGCAGGAGAAAAGGGTTATGATTAAGATGAAAAGAGTATATGACAAGAAAGGTCTCATTGGATGTCGTGGTTAATTATGATGGCGTTTATTTTATAATACCTGAAACCAGGCCGAAATTTTCTGAGAATACAAAGGTATCCATTTCTTTGCGTTCCCTCTCTGCAATTTCTGATTTTTGCATACGGGGATGGAGCATGTCAGGATCTCCGGGGTATCCCACGGCAGAGACAGACGCTGCACGTACATTTTCCGGCAAAGCAAACAGATCAGCTGCTTTCAAAGCATCAAAGCCAGACATTTGATGAACATAGATACCCTCTTCCATTGCCTGTATACTCATATGCGCCACTGCCTGTCCCACATCATACTGCCATGTACCATTGGGCACATTTTCCTCTCTGACGGTGATCTTTCCACAATTAAGGATAAGAACAGGTGCATTGGGGGCCCACATCTGATTGAATTCAACAAGTGTGTTCATGATCTTCGCATAAACCTCATCACCTTTTATCCCCACGAAAAATATCCAGGGCTGGAGATTTGAAGCTGAAGGGGACCAGCGAGCTGCCTCCAGCAATAGCAAAAGCTTTTCTTTCTCTACTGGCTTATCTGCAAATGCCCTGGGGCTCCACCGCTTCTTCAGGAGCGTGAGAATTTCATACCTGGTTTTAGCTTCCTTGTTGATCATAAATTAAAATGTTAAGGTGAACACTGATCCTTCCCCGGGCTGGGATTTCACGCTGACAGAACCTTTGTGCAGATGCATGATCTGCCTTGAAAGGCTAAGGCCGATACCCGATCCATGCTTTTTGGAAGTAAAAAATGGCATAAAGATCTTATCAAGGATATCAGGTTTGATGCCAACCCCATTGTCCTTGATATCAATAACAACCCGGTTATTGTTATTCACGGTTGTGAGTATACTGATCTCCGAATTATCTCTTCCTTTCACCGCATCCATTGCATTCAGGATAATGTTTATCATGACCTGATCGATAAGGTCGGGATCGGCTGTAACCATCAGGTCGGGAGGAAATACCTTATTGCTACAGCTTATGCCCAGTTCATTCATTCTGGGTGTCAGCAATTGTTGTGAGCGTTCAAAGATCTCCGAAACCTTAAAGTACCTGAAATTTGGCTTCGGTATACGTGTCAGGTTCCGGTATACTTCAACAAAATTCAGCAGGCCCTGGCTTCTTTTCTGAATGGTGTCTATGGCACCCTGAACACCTTCAAGGTCTTCCTTGTCAAGTGCTTTTAACAATAACTCATCTTTATCTTCATCCAGTAACATTTCCCGAACAGTAGCAGCCAGTGAGGAAATGGGTGTAATGGAATTTGAGATCTCGTGTGTAAGCACACGGATAAGTTTTTGCCATGATTCAATTTCTTTTTCATCCAGCTCGGAGCTAATATCCTGCAAGGTTACCAGGATGTAGTCCTCACCCCGCATCCTGAATTCCGTGGCATAAGTGGAGATCTGAAGAAGTTCATCCTTTATGGACAAACGTATCAGTGTCCGTTCTCCGGCTTTAAGGTTCAACAGGGTTTCGGGAAGCCCTTTCTTCACCTTCTCCAAATCTGAAATGAGCCGGATATGCCTTACTTTCAGTAATCGCTTAACAGAATTGTTGAAAAGATCAACTTTACCATCCCGGCTGTATGCTATAATACCAATGTTGACATGTTGGACAACAGTCTGCAGATAGTTATAATGCTCTTCCTTTTCCGCCCTGTATTTCTTAAATTCCTCTATTACCTCCATGAATGACCTGTTAAGGTCTTCAAAACTTTTTCCCAGTCCCTGGTCAGAAAAGGAACTTGAGAAATCGGAATATTTTATACTTTGAAGAAACTGGGTGAGCTTTCTGTTGGTACGTTCTACATAACGGATCAGAAAAATAAGCTGGATCAGGATCACAGCAGTAAGGATCACGGCAGTAACATTATACCTTGTTTTATCTAACAGATAGAACAGTAGAAAAAATGAGAGTGTCAGAAGCAGCAATCTCAAGATAACCTGTATGCGAAAGCGCCTAAATACCATATTTCTCTATCCTTCTGTAAAGTGAAGCACGTGTCAGGCCAAGCTCTTTGGCTGCTTTGCTGATATTCCCCCCGTGTTTATCTACGACTTTGCGTATCAGCATTTTTTCGGTTTCCTCCAGATTCATATTGTTAGTACTAATGGTACCTGCTGAACTATCTTCAACCGGTGAAAGGAAAAAGTCAGATGGTTGAAGGATGTTCGATTCGCTCATGATCACGGCTCTTTCAACGGCATGCTGCAGCTCACGGATATTCCCGGGCCAATTATGTTTCTCAAGCCTTTTAAGTGTGGAAGCGTTGAGCCTTTTGGAAGGCATCTTGTACTTTCTGGCATAAATATCGAGGAAATGCTCAACCAGTGCAGGAATATCTTCCGGCCTCTCCCTCAGGGAAGGGACATGAATTTCAACAGTATTGATCCTGTATAAAAGGTCCTGCCTGAATTTGCTATCATTTACCATCTGGTAGAGGGGCATATTGGTGGCACATACAAGCCGGATATCAACGGAGATCTCCTTATTGGTTCCCAGCCTGACAACATTCCTGCTTTCCAACACGCTCAATAATTTTGACTGCAGAGACAAAGAAAGGTTTCCGATCTCATCCAGGAATAATGTGCCTTTGTGTGCTGCTTCAAAACGGCCGGCCCGGTCTTCCTTTGCATCAGTGAAGGCACCCTTCTTAAAGCCGAATAATTCACTTTCGAAAAGTGATTCACTGATGGCTCCCAGGTCAACACTGATAAAGACATCATCGTTTCTGGCTGAACCCATATGAATGGCACGGGCAATAAGTTCCTTTCCTGTTCCATTTTCACCAAGGATCAACACATTAGCGTCAGTGGCTGCAACCTTTCTGGCAGTTTCCAAGACCTTTTGCATTGCAAGGGAGTCACCAACGATTGCCCGGTGGGAACGGTTCTGGTCGGCGATCATTACCTTCTGTTTTGTGCGGAGGTTCTCCAGTTCCACCTTCGACTTCCTCAGTTGAAGTGAAGTGGTTATGGTAGCCACCAGTTTCTTGTTGTCCCACGGTTTCAACAGAAAATTGGTTGCACCCTCCTTGATACCCTGTACTGCAAGCTCAATATCGCCATAACCTGTAATAAGAATTACAACAGTTGCCGGATCAATCTCAAGAATCCTGTTCAACCACATGAAGCCTTCTTTTCCACTCGTTGCATCTCTCGAAAAATTCATGTCGAGGAGGATCACATCATAAGTTTCATTCTGCATCAGGTCCGGGATGTTCTCCGGCTTATCTTCCGTATGAACAATGCCGATATGTTGCTTGAGGAATAACTTCGCCGCCAGGAGAACATCCCTGTCGTCGTCAATAATTAGGATTTTTGCTTCCATTTTACTCATAAGCCCCGGGTTAAATTGTCAGATGACCTATACTACCAATTATCATGCAAGAATATATAACTCCTTGAGACTAAATACCTACTAATATCAAACAAGGTTCCTCCGGTCCCAAGGACAGGTAAATTTAGGCATATTGTTCGTATTTGTACATGATATTGAACGATTCTGGACACCATAAGGAATTGACAGCAAAAACACATCTCCTATAGCACTGAGTTCGTGCTACTTGTGATAAGTGGCACAGATTATGTTAAAAAATGTTAAACCAAATTATACTTAAATGGACCGACCAATCAAAAAAAAGAAGTGGACAACAAAGCGGATCTTAATGATCGGATCTATTCTTGTCTTCCTTATGTTCCTTGTCTATCTCCTATTCTTCAGGGATAAACAAAGCAGGCTATATGTGAACAAGGACCAGCTAAGCATCGCCACGGTCATGGAAGATAAATTTCAGGAGTTCATACCGGCAGATGGCATTGTATTTCCAAAGAACACGGTATATATTGATGCCGTTACCGGGGGTATTGTAGAAGCTGTTTATGTGGAAGATGGTGACATTCTAAAGAAAGGAGATCCAATCTTAAAGCTTATGAATGCCAATATGGAACTAAGCACCATGGAGCAGGAGACAAGGATGCTTGATGCCATTAACAATCTCCAGAATACAAAGATCCAGCTTGAACAGAGCAAGTTTACCAGGGAGAAAGAAATTGCTAATCTCACATATCAGCTTCAGCAGGCGGAAAATGATTATAATCGCAAAAAGCAGCTATTTGAAAACCAGGTTATTTCACTTTTGGATTGGGAAGATTCTGAGCGCAATTATATTGGATTAAAGAGGCAGCTTGAGCTCAGCGAGGAGTTGCAGAAGCTTGATTCGGTATTTGCCTATTCCCAGATCAGGCAGATCAACAGATCCATTCTCAGGATGGGCGACAATCTCAAGTTGTTGAGAAGAACCATAGAGAACCTTAACATCAAAGCGCCTGCTGCCGGTAAATTATCATCATTCAGTGCAGAAATAGGCGAGATCAAGCAGGTAGGTGAACATCTGGGACAGATCGATATGCTGGCTGGCTTTAAGCTGAAAACCAGGATTGATGAAAGGTATATTTCACGGGTTTTTGTCGGCCAGGAAGCTGAATTTGACTTCAATAAAAAGACATACAGATTAAAGATCAGCAAGATATATACTGATGTGGTAAGCGGTACATTCGAAGTTGATCTGCTGTTTAATAATGAATACCCGAAGCATATCAAAAGAGGGCAGACGGTACAGCTCAGGGTGATCTTCAGCAGTGCCAGCGATGCCATCATTGTAAAAAGGGGCGGATTCTTCCAGGAAACAGGAGGCAACTGGATATACGTGGTTGATCCCTCCGGAAGTTATGCTGAAAAAAGAGAGATCAGCATTGGCCGCCAAAACACACGCTATTATGAGGTTAAAGGCGGGCTGGATCCCGGCGAGAAGGTAATCGTTTCATCCTACAAATCATTTGGCAGCAAAGACAAGCTAATATTCAGAAACTGATCCAACAAAATAATCACTCCTTAAATTTCTCATTATGAAAGAAGTCGTAATCCTAATCCCTGACGTTGATGTTGAACAAAACATCGAAATAGAAGTCAGAATAAATGGCCGAAAGAAAACCCTTCAATACAGGGTAGAGTTGCTCACCTGGGAAGGCAATGATGACCCACCAACTGACCCGGTACCCATACTTAAGAAAAAAATTGATGAATATGACAAGGATTGGGAACTGATGGAGATCGGGGCGCCGGGGAAGGAAAGTATTCCGTTGATGTTTCGTAAGAAACCTGAGAAGAATAGTGTCTAAAATCCAAATCTCAAAATTCAAATTTCAAAAAAAATTCAAAACTCAAAATTTAAAATTCAAAACAATTTTAACAATATAATTATGAAAAGACTTAGTATCCTCATCCTCATTTTTTCCATGTGTGTGTTTGTATTTGCACAGGATATAGAAAAAGAAGCCATTAAGAAGCTCGTATTGACAGCTTATGTCGATGGTTTACAAAACAAAGGTGACCTGGATGCAACCCGTGCGGGTTTCTTTCCCGGTTTTGAACTGCTGATGTTCCAGAATGGAATGATTAACAAGCTGCCCATTTACAACTGGATCACCTACGCAGAAATGAAGAAGGCCAAAGAAGCGGACCCTCTGCCGGAGGAAGAACTTACCAGCTGTGATTTTGAATTTATCGACATCACAGGTACAGCTGCAGTAACCAAGATTCACCTCAGCAAAGGCGGAAAAAAGATATATACGGATTACCTGTCTCTGTATAAGTTTGAGGATGGCTGGAAGATCGTCAGCAAAATCTATTATAAGTTGCCCGAATAATTCCATTAATCAATAGCTAATCATGCTCATTCACTTTTTCAGGACAGCCATCAGGTATCTCATCAAGCGGAAAACATATTCCCTTATCAATGTAATTGGCCTGGCAATTGGCATTGCCAGTTTTATCCTGATCATGTTATATGTGATGGATGAATTGGGATATGACCGTTACCATGAGCGTGCCGATGACATTTACCGAATTGCCCAGATCTATGATTTCGAAGGTGTAGGCGAGAATTCTGCAAGCCTGCCTTTTCCCCTGGCATATACCCTGAAAAATGATTATCCCGGCCTTGTTGAGAATATTTGTCGTATATATAATTTTCAGGCCCCCAGCAGCCTTATTGAGTATGGCGAAATGAAATTCAATGAGCGCAGGTTCTTCTTTGCCGATTCCACATTTTTCGAGATATTTAACCATCAGTTCATTCAGGGTGACCCGGCCACAGCCCTGGATGAAATTAACTCGGTTGTAATCACGGAATCTATGGCCCGAAAGTATTTTGGGGACGAAGACCCCATGGGCATGATACTGAAATTTGAAGAAGTGGCCCCTTTGAAAGTAAGCGGTGTAATTGCAGACGTTCCCACACAATCACATTTTATTTTCGATTTCATGGGTTCCATGGCATCAGTGAAAGGGGTATATGGAGGCAGGCTGCCGAAAACATGGGTATGGAATCCCTGCTGGACATACATGGTTTTAGCAAAGGGCGCAAAACCGGAAATGCTGGAAGAAAAGTTCCCTGCATTTATAGAAAAGTATTTCTATGATGCTGAAAAGGATAATGTGACCTTATACCTGCAGGCTTTGACCGACATACATCTTGAGTCAAGAATTGATTATGAAATTGAGCAGAACAGCAACAGTTCATATATCTTCATCCTGTCTACTATTGCTGTCTTCCTGTTGTTGATTGCCGCAATCAATTTCATGAACCTTTCAACAGCCACTTCCGGAAACAGGGCCAGGGAGATAGGTATTAAAAAAGCCATAGGGGTTTCAAAGCACCGGCTTATCACTCAATTTCTGGGCGAGTCG
This sequence comes from Bacteroidota bacterium, assembly GCA_030635045.1. GTDB lineage: Bacteria > Bacteroidota > Bacteroidia > Bacteroidales > B18-G4 > B18-G4. Next base: position 6,925 of record DAOVZP010000002.1, read on the forward strand.
CTGATCCTTACATATATCTCGCTACTGCTTGCAATCATTGTAGTAGAATTGACCATTCCGGCATTCAATACTTTTACAGGAAAAGATTTCGAACTTGCTATCCTGCTTCAGCCGGAATACGTTATCTCATTGTTGGTACTGGGGCTGATAGTTGGTATATTTTCCGGTATCTACCCTGCTTTTTATCTCTCTTCTTTCAACCCGTTGAATGTGCTGAATGGAGCCCATGGCCTTTCAAGAAATAGCGGATTAGCACGAAAAATTCTTGTTGTGATCCAGTTTATCATTTCCATCAACCTGATTATTGGCACCATGGTGATCTTTAATCAGCTGAACTACCTGCAAGATGCCAAGCTGGGATTCAGCAAGGACAATATCATGGTGGTGCCTGTAAACCGAACACCCATAGTACGGAGTTACGATGCTTTTAGCAAAGAACTGATGCAGGATTCGCGCATCTTCAATGTTACGGCCATGGATGACATCTTTGGTGCAGCGCACAACACACATGAGTTCAGGCCGGAAGGTTTACCGGAAGATCAATGGCAGTTTTATCCTGCCATGGTGGTAATGTGGAATTTTGTTGAAACCTTTGACATTAAAGTTGTAGCCGGAAGGGATTATAGCGAAACCAATAAGTCGGATCCTGCCAAAGGCATTCTGATCAATGAGGCTATGGTCAGGCATATGGGATGGGAAAGCAATGAAGCTGCAATCGGAAAAAAATTCAAGTCCCTCAGCGGGGAAGAAAGAGTAATGGGAGTGATCAATGATTTTCATGCTACCTCCCTGCATGAAGCAAGCGGGCCCTTTGTGCTGAATATGAAAGAGAATCCCGGAGAGATCGCATGGTTCCTGAAATATGTAGCCATTAAATACCAGGCAGGGAAAGAACAAGAGGTCATCAGTTATGTAAACAAGGTCTGGATGAACTATGCCCCATCACGTCCATTTGAATACACTTTCCTTGACCAGGAACTAAAAAAACTGTATGCTGATGAAGATAATCTTAGTTTCCTTTCGCTGGTCTTCACTCTCCTGATCCTTATTATTGCAGGCCTGGGGATATTCGGGCTGGTGTCATTTATGGCTGAAAAGCGGACCAAGGAAATTGGCATCAGGAAAGTATTGGGTGCCGGGACAATGCATATCGTTAAGCTTCTCTCGATTGAGTTCTTCTGGCTGATATGTATTGCCAGTGTTGTGGCCTGGGCAGTATCATGGTTGGTTATTTCTGACTGGCTCAATCATTTTGCCTACAGCACTTCTTTAAATTGGGTGATGTTCCTGTGTGCTGCCATGATTGCCATGGCCATTGCATTGACCATTACTACAATAAAAGCCTGCTTTGCATCCAAAACCGACCCGGTCGACACTCTCAAATATGAATAATAAATGTAACTAAAGAACACACATATCGTCTTAACATATATAATAAACCAAATAATACAGCAATGATTAAAACAGAAAAATTAAGTAAGATCTTCAGGACTGATGAGATTGAAACCACAGCTCTGGATGAAGTAAGTTTCGAGGTTAAGCAAGGTGAATTTGTAGCCATCATGGGGCCTTCCGGATGCGGAAAATCTACCCTGCTTAATATTCTCGGCCTTCTGGATAATCCCAGCGAAGGCAGCTATACCTTTAACGAAAAGGAAGTTGCTACTCTCAACGAACGCCAGCGTGCCAAGCTCAGAAAGAATAATATCGGATTCGTATTTCAGAGTTTCAACCTTATCGATGAATTGAATGTTCGGGAAAATGTTGAGCTCCCACTGATATATCTGGGTATGCCGGCATCACAACGCAAAAAACGTGTTGAGGAGGTATTGGAAAAGATGCAGATACTCCATCGCAAGAAACATTTTCCAATGCAGTTATCCGGCGGACAACAACAGCGTGTTGCGGTAGCCCGTGCAGTTGTTGCAAACCCTAACCTGATCCTGGCGGATGAGCCTACAGGAAACCTTGATTCGGCAAATGGTGAAGAGGTGATGAACCTGCTGGAAACACTTAATGGTGAAGGAACCACTATAATTATAGTTACACACTCTCAGCGCGATGCTGAATATGCTCAGCGTATCGTAAGACTCTTCGACGGACAGATCATTACTGAGAACATCAAGTAACCCCAACCCAAAAGCCATCCAACCATGATCAGAAATTATATTACAAGTGCATTCAGGAATATCATAAAGAACAAGTTTTATTCCTTCCTGAATATCCTTGGGCTGTCGGTAGGGCTGACGGCATTCATCTTTTTGTTTTTACACATCAGTGATGAAATGTCATATGATGCCTACCACGAGAATGCTCAAAGGATTCACCGCATTGAGTCGAACTTCACAATTGCAGGCAAAAATGAGATGTTTGCAATCGTGCCTGTACCAATGGGGCCGGCATTGCAACTGGAATTTCCGGAAGTAGAAGCTGTCACCAGGATATTCGGAGCAGGAAATACACTTTTTCGCAATGATGAAAAGGAATCGTATGAAGAAGACTTTTATTTCACTGATTCCACCTTCTTCCGGGTTTTTACACATAATCTGATCCTGGGAGACCCGGATAAATGCCTCGTGGAACCATTGTCGATCGTACTGACAAAATCCATTGCCGAAAAATATTTCGGTGATAAAGATCCGATGGGGATGATCCTTGAATCGGACACATGAAGGCAAGATAAGGTTATAGGGGTCATGGAGGATGTGCCGGCAAATTCACACCTTAAATTTGATGCGTTGATATCAGGCACAACACTGGCTGCCGAGGCAGGTGAAGAGGAATTTAACAGCATGGAACCGGTCAGGTTCTGGAACATCGGTGTATATACATACATAATGCTGAATGAGAACAGCGAAATACAGGCCATACATGATAAGTTTCCAGGGTTCTACGAGAAATATATGAAAGCGATAGGAGACCAGATCAATGCCAGCTTTGAGCTGATGTCGACACCATTGGCTGAGCAGCATTTCTCTGAACATCTTGCATCTGACTTCCCGAAAGGAAACAGAGCTTTCATATTCATATTCATTGCCGTAGCCCTCTTTATCCTCCTCATTGCCGCCATCAATTACATGAACATGGCCACAGCACGTTCTACAAAAAGGGCAAGAGAGGTTGGGATCAGAAAAGTTGCAGGAGCGCAGAAAAGCCAGCTCATCGGACAGTTCCTGGGTGAATCCGTGTTGTTAAGCTACATTTCACTGGTCATCGCTGTATTATTTGTTTATTTATTAATGCCTGATTTTAATACTCTTTCAGGTAAAAGCGTAACAACAGATATCTTTATGAACCCGGTGTACATCATTGGGATTATAATAGTTGCCACCTTCATAGGTTTCATCTCAGGAAGTTATCCTGCCTTTTATTTGTCATCTTTCAAGCCGGTAACTGTGGTAAAGGGCTCTGTGTCAGGAATGGGGGGAAGTGGCTTATTGAGAAAGATCCTCGTTGTATTCCAATTTTTCATCGCTACAGCCATGATCATTGGAGCCATTATCGTATCCCAACAGCTAAATTACCTTAAGAACAAGGATCTTGGCTTTGACATGGAACATATGATGATACTGGAAATGCAAGACACTAATTTCAGGGCCAAAGCACCAATGTTCAGGGAAGAGCTATTGCAAAATCCTGATATCCTCGGTGTTACAAATTCCATTGGAGTACCCGGAGCAAATAACTGGATACAGGTGGTGAGGATGGAAAAAGACACAAACTGGATCGATGAATCCAGCATGATTACCATTGTTGACTATCATTATTTTGATGTTTATAATATCCATTTCAAGGAAGGGAGACCCTTCGATGAAAACATGGGAACTGATGATTCAGCTGCCGTAGTTGTAAATGAAGCACTTGTCAAAGCTTATGGCTGGGAAGATGATCCTATCGGAAAGACCATTCACTGGGGCTTTGGCCTTGATGGTGAAGAAGGACGAAAGATGAAAGTGATAGGAGTAATCGAAGACTACCATTTTAAATCACTTCATAACCTTGTGCAGCCTCAGATGATATTCCCGGCAGAGTTCGACAAATTCCACCTGAGTGTGAGAATTAATGGTGATAATATGAGGGAAACAATTGATTTCATTGAGGAAAAATGGAATGATTTCGGTGCCAACCGGCCATTTAACTATAGGTTCCTTGAAGAAACATGGGATGAGATGTATACGGCAGAGAAAAAACTGGGCGTCATCTTCAGCATAGCTACAATACTAACCATATTCATTGCGCTGCTCGGATTACTTGGATTATCCTCCTTTATTGCCGAACAGCGCACAAAAGAGATTGGAATCAGGAAAATACTCGGAGCTTCAATGAACAGCATCGTGAACCTGCTGTATAAAGATTTTGCAATACTTATAGGCATTGCTTTTGTATTGGCCATTCCGGTAGCCTGGTATATGCTCGACCTCTGGCTTGAGAATTTTGCCTTCCACATACAGATAGGAGTATTTGCCTTTATCCTTGGAGGAGTACTGTCGCTGGCCGTAGGAATGCTCAGTATCAGTTTCCATATTCTCAAGGTTGCATCGTCAAATCCGGTTAATGCGATAAAATACGAATAACGGTTTTGGGTGTTGAGTGTTGGGTGTTGGGTTATTTGCAAAAACCCTGAATACCCTGCACCTTGCATCCTGCCCCCTGAACCCGAAATACATTACTTAATGTTCAGAAACTATCTTAAGACTGCATTCCGGAACCTGTCGCGGCAGAAAATCTACACCCTGATAAATATTTTCGGGCTTGCGATAGGTTTGGCAACATGCATGATGATCATGTTGTATGTTGTGCATGAACTGAGCTACGATAAATTCTTCAAGGACCATGACCGTATTTACAGGATGGCCGTTAAGGCAAGCATTTCCGGTGATTTTCTTGATGTTGCGGTGACAGCCAATCCCATGGGAGAGGCACTTGTGATAGAGTACCCTGAAGTGGTTTCACGAAGTCGTATCATGCCCAGTAATCAGGCTGTTTTCTTTACCATCGATGAAAAAAGCTTTTATACTGAAGGGCTGTATTATGTCGATAGCACATTCCTTGACATATTCTCGTACAATATACTTATGGGTGATCCGGCAAGCGCGTTGGATGAACCACATAGCATTGTTTTGACCCGCGACCTGGCTTCAAAATACTTCTTTAATAAAGACCCTATCGGGCAGATGATCAAGATGAATGACCGTGTCAATTTAAAGGTCACTGCAGTAATTGAAAACCCTCCCGGCAATTCTCATTTTGATTTCAGTTGCCTGGTATCCTATAGCACATTATTTCATGAATGGGGGAGAGAACGTTTTGAAGACTGGGGATCTTTATCGATCTATACATATCTTTTGCTGGCCGAAAATTCACATCCGGACTCCCTTGAAGCAAAATTCGACGACTTCATATACAGGAATATGGAGGAACTGGCCGAAACCGATAATATAACTTTTGAGCCCTACCTGCAAAAGCTTAGCAGCATACATCTTCATTCCAATCTGATGGCAGAAATAGGGCCAAACAGCGATATCGTATACATCTATATCTTCGGTGCTATTGCATTTTTTGCACTGATCATTGCCTGTATCAACTTCATGAACCTGGCCACAGCCCGTTCGGCAGGCCGTGCAAGAGAAGTTGGAATGCGCAAGGTTTGCGGTGCCCGGCGAAAACAGATCATCACACAATTCCTGGGCGAATCCATGCTACTTGCCATTTTGGCTATGATCCTGGCATTGATATTCGTTGAACTTTCATTGCCATTATTTAATAACCTGACAGGGCTGGAATTGGGCTTTGCAACGCTTTTTACGCCATATATGATCATTGGACTGATCATCTTGTTGTTTATCATTGGCATATTGGCTGGCAGCTATCCGGCATTCTATATGTCGTCATTCAAACCCATTGCTGTGATCAAAGGTTCCTTTACACGGAGCGGCAAGTCAAAATTCCATCTGAGAAATATCCTTGTAGTTTTTCAGTTCAGCATATCCATAATACTGATCATATGTACCGGTATCGTTTATTTGCAGATGGAATACCTGCAGACAAAACGTCTGGGCTTTGAAAAAGAAAATATCGTTATTATCCCCTTACGTTCAGAAAGGCTCAGGGATAAGATCAAGGTATTCGACCATGAACTTACAGGCCTTCCCAGTGTGAAAAGTGTTTCCTTTTCTTCCGGTATTCCAGGCAGAAGCCTGAACGGAACAGGTTATATCCCGGAAGGGGGCGACAGGGATGCTCCCTGGATCATATATAATATGGACTGTGATTTCGGATTTGTCGAGACCATGGGAATGAGGCTGATATATGGCCGGGACTTTGATCCGGGCAATGCCACTGATACCAACAGGATCCTGATCAACAGAACCCTGATGAACAAGTTGGGATGGGAAGAGCCGATTGGTAAGAGCATGCTTTCATTCGGACAGGACACTACCTTTCCCCATGAAATTATAGGAGTGGTAGAGGACTTTCATTTTAAGTCCTTGCACGAAGCTGTCGAACCGGCCCTGATCATGATGAATACCAACGATCCCAACTATATGATCATCAAGTTAAATCCCGGGGATCCGGGCAAAGCAATCGAGAGGATACAATCCAAATGGGAAGATCTCGAATTATCATTCACTTTCGACTATTTCATGCTTGACTCGCAATTTGAAGAATTATACGGATCGGAAAAAGCAATGGGCAGATTGTTCATGTATTTTGCCCTTATCGCCATCTTTATTGCATGCCTGGGCTTGCTGGGGTTGGCTTCTTATACAGCTGAACAGCGAACCAAGGAGATCGGGATCAGAAAAGTACTGGGTTCCTCCGTTGGAAATATCATTTTCATGTTAACGCTCGAGTTTACAAAGTGGGTACTGATTGCAAATATCATTGCCTGGCCGGCAGCCTGGATAATGATGGATGCCTGGTTAGAAAACTTTGCTTTTACAATCACATGGACAGAGTTCTTTTGGATACTGCCATTAGCAACGATCATTTCATTTTTGATAGCATTGCTTACTGTGGCATCACAGGCTTTGCGTGCTGCCCTGACTGATCCTGTAAAAGCACTTAAATATGAATGAAAAAGGGTACCCTAAATACTTTACCTAATGTTCAAAAACTACATCGTCGTTGCAATACGGAACTTATTCCGCAATAAGCTGTTCTCGGTAATCAATATCCTGGGACTGGCGATAGGAATGGCTGCAACGATGCTTATCACCGAGTATATTATTCATGAGTTGAGTTACGACAATTTTCACGAGCAAGGGGATCAAATTTACCGGGTAGTTATTCAGCAGGAGAAGGGCGGAAATATTGACTATTCAAGCATCATCACCTCGGCAGTCGGTGTGAGTATCGTGCAGGACTTCCCGGAAGCAGTATCTATGGTGAGGTTCTCAAACCCTCACGATGCCTATTTTTCATTTAATGATAAGAACTATTACGAAAGTGATATTACCTATGCTGATTCTACACTCTTTGATATTTTATCATTCGAACTTCTGGCAGGCGATCCAAATAGCTGCCTGGCAGAACCCAGGTCTGTAGTACTGACTGAAAAGGTGGCGAAAAAGATATTCGCTGACGCAGATCCAATTGGGGAGATAATCGGCTATAATGGTGAAGAGCACCTGAAGGTCACTGGCGTTATAGCCGATCCTCCGCCAAATTCCACCATACAATTTGATGCAATCATCTCCTTTTCTACCCTTTACCAGATGGATAACGCGTACCTGGGATGGGATGGCGGATGGAACTATACTGCCTTCATTCTGCTTGCAAAGGGCAGCAGCCCGATGGATATGCAGGAGCGTTTTGAAGACTTCATGGAGAAATATATCAACTACAAATACAGGCAGCATGGTTTCGTATTAAGCCTGATCCTGCAGCCGCTGAATGAAGTTCACTTATATTCCGGCAAAGATTACGGACTGGAAGGTAAGGGGAGGCTAACGAACCTGTTTGTGTTTTCAAGTATTGCAATCTTTATCCTTCTGATTGCCTGCTTCAATTTCATGAACCTGTCAACTGCCAGATCTGTAAAGCGGGCTAAAGAAGTCGGTATCCGTAAAGTGAGCGGGGCAAGCCGCAATACAATCATCCGGCAGTTCCTGGGGGAGTCGGTGTTTCTCAGCCTGCTGGCACTTGTATTTGCACTGATCCTTGTGGAGTTATTCCAACCTTTGTTCAACACTGTGACCGGAAGGCAGTTGCATCTATTCGACCAATCCGGTGTCATCGTCCTGTCGATATTCCTCCTGATGGTGATTTTTACAGGAGTACTGGCAGGCAGTTACCCGGCATTCTTTATGTCCCGCTTCCAGGTGATCAGGGTTATAAAGGGAAACTTTGTGCAACAAAAAGGCAAACCTGTCTTCAGGAATATCCTGGTGGTGATACAGTTCCTGATCTCAGCCTTCCTTATCTTCAGCACTCTGGTAATCCAATCACAGATCAGGTTTCTTCAGGATAAACCGCTCGGATTTGAGAAGGAGAATATATTTGTCATTCCATTGACAACAGACCGGGCCCGGAAAGGATATAAGGCATTTAAAAGCAAGATCGTTGGGATACCGGGGGTTATAAGTTGTGGAGCATCTACCGGCATTCCCGGCCGGGGGCTGACCAAGAATGGATATATGCCTGAGGGACTGGCAGAGCCAATAATGATCCATGTGATGGATGTTGATGACGACTATCTGAATATCATGGAGATTCCCGTAATACAGGGAGAAGGCTTCAGTAAAGAATCAGGAATGGATACAGTCAACATCCTTATCAATGAAACCCTTGCAAAACACCTGGGTTGGGAAAACCCGATCGGCAAAAGCATAAGCCGGGGTATAGAGATGAAAGTGATCGGCCTTATTCAGGATTATCATTTTGCCTCACTGAACGAAGATATCAGGCCATTATTGATCACGCAAATACCATGGAATGGGTTTTACAATCTATCGGTTCGTCTTCATGAGACAGATACCCGCAAAACGATGGAAATGATCCAGAAGGAATGGGATATCATGTTCCCTGATGAATCCTTCGAATACTTTTCTCTTGAAAGTTATATCGAAGAAGCTTACAGGGGAGTATCCGGCCTCCGGCAGATCTTTATTTACTTCGCCTTTCTTGCCATTATCGTGGCTTGCCTGGGTTTGCTGGGCCTCGCATCATATTCCACCGGACAAAAAAGCAAGGAGGTCGGGATCAGAAAGGTATTTGGTGCAGACAATCACAGTATTACCATCAAGCTCGCTGTGGATTTCCTGAAGTGGGTGCTCCTGGCCAATATCATTGCATTTCCTTTTGCATGGTGGGCCATGGAGGTTTGGCTGCAGAATTTCGCATATAGTGTTGATATCAGCATCCTGGCAATACTAATGACCTTGTTGATCACCCTGGGGCTTTCGTTGCTAACAGTTATTTTCCAGGCATTTCAACTGGCAAATAGTAATCCGGCAGACGTACTAAAACATGAATAATAACAATTAGAAAATATGAAGTCTTAATTCCTTTTGAAATCAATGATCAACTGTAACATCTCATAGTTTATCTCGTCCTACACAAAAGAATAAAGCCGAAGTTTCGCCTGATATTTTGTTCAATTTTTTAGAACAGTTAAACTTAAATGAACTATTACTATGGTAAGAAACTTTTTAAAGATCACCTTCCGGAATTTTAAAAGGAATAAACTTTTTTCGATCATCAATATTATCGGCCTGAGTATTGGTATGGCTGCATTTATTTTGATCATGCTCTGGGTTAAATATGAGTTGAGTTTTGATCGCTTCCATAATAATTCAGGACAAATATATAGGCTCATATCCCATACCGACCAGGGAGGAAAACCTTTTCAGGCTGCTGTAAGTCCGGCTCCTGCGGGCAAGTATCTTATGGAAAATATCCCGGAGATCATCAATTACACTACTTTTCGCCCCTATACCGACAACATGTTAGTCAGTATTGATCCGGAGGATAGCACACAAAGTGTTCGCTCTTTTAATGAAAAGAATCGGATTTTCGCCGATTCAAATTTTTTCAAGGTTTTTAGCTTTCCGGTTTCACGTGGAGAACCACATAAATTATTGAAGGATCTACATTCAGTTGTTATCAGTGAAACAATTGCAAAAAAGTATTTTGAAAATACTGACCCCGTTGGACATACGCTTCGTTTCTATAACAAGGTGAACCTTATTATTACAGGGGTTTTTAAGGATGTACCGGAAAACTCCCACCTGAAATTCGATTTTATCATCCCATTCGATATCCTGAAGAGTTGGAGTTCCAGTACCGGCTGGGGTAATTTCTATTTCAACAACTACTTTCTGCTCGATAAAGATGCAAACATCGACGAAGTAAATAATAAAATAGAAACTGTATTACGTGAATTAATAGGCGAAGAGGCACACATTGGTTTTTATTTACAGCCCTTAACTGATATTCATTTACGATCAAACATGGATATTGACCTGGCCGATTCCGAATCGGAAATAAATAATGATGTGTATTACTTTACCATTATTGCCTTTTTCATTTTACTAATAGCCTGCATTAACTTCATAAACCTGACAACTGCTAAGGCCGCAAGCCGTGCAAAAGAAGTTGGACTTAGAAAAGTCATAGGTGCTTCACGGAGTCAGCTTGTCCGGCAATTCGTAGGGGAAACCATTCTGTACTCAGTGCTTTCACTGGGTATCTCCCTTCTGCTCATCGAGCTGCTATTACCCACTTTTAATGCATTTTCAGGCAAAAACATTGGCTTGTTCATGTCAGGATGGGAAGAAAACTCAGCCTTATTTGTGGTGCTGATCATCTTTACCGGATTCATAGCCGGTATTTACCCGGCTTATTACCTCTCTTCCTTTCAGGCAGCCAGGATATTGAAAGGTGATTATTCTCAAAAAGGTGGGGCAGCAGGAGTCAGGAAGCTCCTGTTTATGATACAAATTGGTATATCGGTACTACTCATCATAGCAACTCTGGTAGTGAGAGACCAGTTGGGACTTGTAAGGACCAAAGACCTGGGGTATAATCATGAGAACCTGTTGTATTTAACTGACAGGGGCAATCTTCTTAGCAACTATCATAGCCTTAAAGCAAACTTATTAGAAGAACCTGCTATTACTGATGTTACCATTTCATCAGATATTCCAATCACTACCATTCATCTTTGGGGAGGAAACGACTGGGAGGACAAAGAAGGAAATGATGAAAAGCTCATGTATGTTTTCACAACGGGTTTTGATTTCCAAAAAAGCATGCAGATCACAATGAAGGAGGGACGTTGGTTTGAGATGGCCAGCGATTCGTCTGCTTACATTATCAATGAGTCGGCAGCGAAACATATGGGAATGGAAGATCCCCTGGGCAAATGGTTCCAGAATAGTGATAATCGCGGAAGGATTATCGGAGTAATGGAAGATTTTCATTTTAAATCACTCCGCGAAAAAGTTGAACCATTGATTATCAGGGGCAAAGGCTCTTATGAATACCTTATCATCAAACATCAAGAGGGAATGGAAAAGCGTGCCAGCGAAAAGATGCTTGAAGTATGGAAAGTATATAATCCGGAATATCCTTACGAATATCATTCCCTCACCAGAGAACTCGAAGGATTATATATTCAAGAAAAGAGAAAAGAAACACTTTACAGCACCTTTACTCTTCTGGCCATTTTTATTTCCTGTCTGGGTTTATTTGGCCTGGCAGCCTTTACGATCGAAAAGAGGACCCGCGAAATTGCCATCAGAAAAGTAATGGGTGCCGGAGCATCCGACCTGATCGTAAGCCTGTCAGCCAGCTTTCTAAAACTAGGGATACTTGCAAATATCATTATCTGGCCGGTGGCCTGGTACCTGATGCATACCTGGCTAGAGAATTTTACTTACAGGGTAAGTATAAATTTCCTGTTTTTTGGGTATGGATTGGTTATGACATTCGGCATAATAATGATTACAATAGCCTATCATCTATTCCGGGTGATGAGAACAAATCCGGTAGAAGCGCTTAAATACGAATAAAAAGGTGCCAGGTGTTTGGTGTTAGGTTGTCCTTGTAATTTTAAATTTTAAATTTTAAATTTTAAATTAGTTGGCTATTATCTACTGCCTACCGCCTACCGTCAACCGTAAACCGTAAACCGCCTACTCTTCCTAAGTGCCACACTTACGGCAATCAAAATCAGCATTATAGAAACAAAAGATGAAATCCTTGCCAGGTAATCGCCATTGCTGGAATAAAAAGTGATCTTATCGTTGGCATTGATGCTTTGCCTCAATACTATCGGCACCCAATAGGGGGA
>DAOVZP010000226.1 GCA_030635045.1 Bacteroidota bacterium
AATCAATTCCTGGATAAGATTAAAAGCTCTCCGAGTACTCGGGGGGCTTTTTTTTTTGGGTTTGGGGTATGGGGTGTGGGGTATGGGGTATGGGGTATGGGGTATGGGGTATGGGGTATGAGGTATGAGGTATGGGGTATGAGGTAGGAGGTATGGGGTATGGGGTTTGAGGTTTAGGGTTTAGGGTTTAGGGTTTAGGGTTTAGGGTTTGGGGTTTGGGGTTCGAAATTCGTTAATTTTTGCTTAATTGAGCCAGGCAACAAGACTATTTCAGGAATAATATCTATTTTTGACTTCAATTTAAATCGATTCTAAATAATAGGCCATGGAAATGAATGAAGTCCTTGAGAAGCTGCCGCGCCATCTGCTCGATCTGGTCATCGACCAGCCATATAATGAGTATACGGCCCAGGACCATGCGTTATGGCGCTATGTGATGCGGCAAAATGTGCACTACCTGGGCAAGGTGGCCCATGGATCCTATACTGACGGACTGAAGCAGACCGGGGTCAGCATTGACCGCATTCCCCATATGTACGGCATGAACAGGATACTGAAAGAGATCGGCTGGGCTGCAGTAGCTGTCGATGGCTTCATTCCCCCTGCAGCATTTATGGAGTTCCAGGCCTATAAAGTATTGGTGATCGCTGCTGATATCAGGCCTATCAGCCAGATCGAATATACTCCGGCCCCTGATATTATCCATGAAGCTGCCGGACATGCACCCATCATTGCCGATCCTGAATATGCAGAATACCTGCGCCTTTTCGGGGAAATCGGCAGCAAAGCTTTTTCCTCGGCGGCCAATTATAGTCTGTATGAGGCGATCCGTCATCTTTCCATCTTAAAAACCGACCCTTATACACCACAGGAAAAGATTGTCGAAGCAGAAGAAAACCTTAGCGAAAAAGAAATGGAGATCGGTGAACTCTCAGAGATGTCGCTGATAAGAAACCTGCATTGGTGGACTGTGGAATACGGCCTCATCGGTGATCTGAATAAGCCAGGGATATATGGTGCCGGCCTGTTGTCATCAATCGGAGAAAGCCAGAATGCTTTGCAAGACAATGTGAAGAAGATCCCATACGATATAAATGCAAAGGATTATGGTTTCGATATCACCACTATGCAGCCTCAGCTGTTCGTAACTCCCAACTTTGCACACCTTACGACAGTCTTACGCAAATTTGAGCTAAGCATGGCAATAAAAAGAGGCGGAATTTACGGGATTAAAAAAGCAATCGCATCAGAAAACGATGCCAGCTGTGTTTATAGCTCAAGGCTACAGGTATCAGGTGTCTTTACAAACCTGATCGAAGAGGATAATAAACTCCTCTACATTCAAACAACAGGACCAACAACCTTAAACTGCAATAATAAACAGCTGGCCGGGCATGGGAAGGATCATCACCCACATGGATTTGGTTCCCCTGTCGGGATGATAAAAGGAATACCTTCCACACCCGAAAACCTATCAGAAAGTGATTTGATAAAACATAAGATCGAAAAAGGAAAAGCGTGTTTGATCGAATTTGAATCAGGCTTAAAGGTAGAAGGCACTTTGATCAGCATGCACCACGAAAAGGGGCAGCTTCTGCTTCTGTCATTCCGTGATTGCACCGTTATATTCCAGGATGAAGTTTTATTTGATCCTGCCTGGGGTGTTTATGACATGGCAGTTGGTGCCGAGATAATTTCCTGTTTCAGTGGCCCTGCCGACCCTGATTCTTATGGACTCAGGTTTCCTGTCCCTAAGGAAAAGACACATAAGATCATTCATGAAGAAAAACGGAAAAGACTATTTACTTATTACGGACAGCTGAGGGATATTCGGGAAGCAAAGCTGTCGGATGTTGATCCGGCCGGAATATTGGAACAATTAATAAATAATTATCCCGATGACTGGCTGCTTGCTGTTGAGATACTGGAGTTTGCCGGAAAGACAGGCAATAAAGAGCTTGCCAGGGATGCGAATAACTATCTCGATATAATTAAGAAGGGCCATCCTGAATTTTCTCACCTGATCGAGAACGGCAAGCTGCTTTAGAGGTCAAGGGTCATCAATAGTGTGAGTGCTTCTTTCACTTTGCCTTCAGCAATGAGTTTTTTAGCCAATTTGTGAATAGAAACTTCTGTATTATCTCCACTAATTTCCTTTGCCTGTTCTATTGCATCATCATCAGGAAGGATTTTGATGTTGGCAAGTTGCCCGAGGTCATTACCTGTCAGGATTTTGCTTAACCGGATGTGGTCAGGAAGCTGATCAACACCGATCCCGGGGTTTGTCAGTGGCTTTTCCACATCAAATATAGCCGGGCCGAAGGCTTCACAATAATGATCACCACCCATTCTGCCCACCAGTCGGATCTTATCGGGATCGATAATTCCATTTTCATCCAGGATGGCATCATCAACATGCATCATAAGGATCTCACATACCACCAGGTTGCCTGAACCACCCTGATCCCCGGTTTCGATCACTTCCCGCACCTTACACTCGAACTGCACCGGTGATTCCTTTACTCTGAATGGCCGCACCTTCACAGAGGGCAGCATGGTCAAACCCGATTTCAGGAATTCATTCACCCCGTCAGAGTATTCAGCACTGGCAAGGCTGGCTTGCTGAACGATCTCCCTGGTGACAACATTGATCACCACCTCCGGAACCTCTTTCACATTTTCATATGTATGTTTGGTGGTGTTGTCCCTGCCCCTTCGGGAAGGAGAAAATATCAGTGTTGTCGGGTTCACCCCAAAAGCATTGAAAAAGCTAAACGGGGACAAGTTGGGTTTCCCTTTCTTATCGATGGTGCTTGCAAAGGCAATAGGCCGCGGGGCGATGGAGCCCAGCAACAGGTGATGGAGCTTTTGTACAGCTATTTCTGAAGGGTCGATTTGCATGGTTTATTTATTTTCGATGGGTGGCAGGATTGTGGTGCGTACTTCGCCAAATCCTATCCTGACACTATCATTTTCAGCATATCCCCGCATAATAACAGTATCATTATCAAGGATGAATTTCCGCTCTGTACCGTCACTAAGTTTAAGGGGTTTGGTACCCTTCCATGCCAATTCAAGCATAGAACCATATGAATCAGGCGTAGGCCCGCTGATTGTTCCGCTGCCATACATATCGCCGGGATTGATGTTGCATCCGTTTACAGCCTGGTGTGCAAGCTGCTGGGCCATATTCCAATACATGTATTTGAAGTTTGAGCGGCAGATCCGGTTCTCGGCTCCGTCCAGTGGCTGAAGTATAACCTCAAGATTGATATCAAAACTTTTCGCTCCTTTAAACTGCAGATATGGAAGTACGGGCGGATCCTGCTCCGGCCCTGCCACCCTGAACGGTTCAAGAGCCTCTAAAGTTATTATCCAGGGAGAGATAACAGAACCGAAACTCTTCCCCTGGAATGGCCCCAGTGGCACATACTCCCATTTCTGGATATCCCTGGCAGAAAGATCATTAAAAAGCACCATCCCGAATATATGTTCCTCAGCATCATCCACATTTATCTGTTCACCCAGTTTCGTGCCCGCTCCTGTGATGAATGCCATCTCAAGTTCAAAGTCAAGCAGCCTGCTTGGTCCAAATGACGGGCTGTCGGCATTATCGGCCATGGTCTGGCCCAGAGGACGCTTAATATCTGTACCGCTAACCACGATGGACGAACTCCGGCCATGGTAGCCTACAGGAATATGCTTCCAGTTCGGCAGAAGTGCATTTTCAGGATCACGGAACATTATTCCCACATTGGTGGCATGCTCAATGCTTGAATAAAAGTCGGTATAATCGCCTACCTCCACCGGCATCATCATTTCTACCTCACCGGCATCTAAAAGGGCATGACCAACAGCATCTTTATCGTTTCTTAATTCATCGCAGCCCTCACTGAACAGTTCAGCGATCCTGTTCCTCACTGAGGATGTAGTCCCTTTGCCAAGCGCAATAAAATCATTTAATACCGGGGCATAGAAAACGCTCAGGTCATCAATATTAAGCTTATCAAAATAGCCAAAATCTGCCAGTACAGACAGATCGATGACTGTGTCGCCGATACGTGTTGCCGGTGTTGGTTGCCTTTTCGGTGTCCTAAAAATCCCGAATGGGATATTTTGTATGGGAAAATCTGAGTTCTCAGGCACCTCAACCCA
>DAOVZP010000284.1 GCA_030635045.1 Bacteroidota bacterium
ATAGGCAAACCCCATCATCTTCCACCGTGTCAGTGCTTCCGGCATTGTGAAGCTGATGATCACATCACCATCGGCATTGGTCTTCAGGTCGGGGAAAAAGAAAGCAGTTTCCTGCAGGTTTTTTCTAACAGGAAACTCGTCCGGTTTTTCACTGCCTTCAGAAGCAGGAGGTGGTGCCATAATCTTATCCTGGTCAGTCGTGATCGATTGCTCTTCCTCCACCTCAGATGCTTCAGATAAAACGACACCATCAAATTCACCGTCCATGGATTGCATTCTGCCTCCCATACTTTTTTCCCTTGAAAACACATAATTGAACCCCTGGCTGTATTCTTCTTTCCAGTCCAGGAGGTCATAGGTCCTCACAGGAGGGTGTTCATAGGGCTCATAAACCTGAAAGCTATAGCCTGAATTCTCAGTAAAAGCATTATGTGCTTCCCAGGAATTATGGTGATAATAGAAATTAAATATGTTGAAATACCAATTATGTGGCATAAAGGCGTCCAGGGAAGCATCGTACATAGCGGCAAGCATTTCTGCTGCCACCTTTTCCCCTTTGTGTGACCTGATCCTGACGTTCCATTGTTCAGCCTGGCCCGGGAGCAGCTTATCGCGAAAACTTTCAAATGTTATGTCCAGTTCCTTGTTGCTGAAGGGGACATCAACAGTAACAGCATAATCATAGCTCTGGTTGTGGCTGACAAAGACAATGTTGAGGCCGAGGCCACCACGATCTTCTTCCCGGATAGGGATCTCCAGTATCCGTTGCTCATCATTGAGAGTAAGCCATTCATGCTTTAGCTGTCCTGTTTTGCTGCCTACCTCATAAAGGATATTTACATTTTTATATGCCGTTCCTACAAGGAAAGATGCTTTCTCTCCGGGTTCTCCACCGGCTTTCAGAGGAATAAACCAGCTTGCTATCGGCAGGGGGAGATTTTTTGCTTCAGGTGAAAAAAGTGTGAAGAAATGCGTTACGCTTACTGTTTCCCCGAAAATATCATCGGCCTTAAGCTCTACTTTATACACCCCGGGTTCCCATGTGGAAAAGTCATTCGGCTCCAGGCCAGACTCATTTTCAGTGTTGATGGTCCCCTTGAAAACAGTTTCAAGTTCATCCCAGCCTGACTTGTCATTTTCGTCTTTATACACCCTGTCGGGGAACAATTCCCTGAATTCTTCCTTTGCGATCAGGAAAACATCAGGTTCGGTCCATTTTCTATCTTGTAATACCCTGTCGGGAGCCTGCAGATGAATTATCTCCACCTCCACTTCTGCAGCCTCTTCCTCACCGTTCAGGTTGGTGGTTTTTAAAGAGAAGCTTTTAACCTTTTCCCTGTTTACCTCTTCACTGAGTTCAAGGTCGATCAGCAGTGATTTTTCTCCAACAGATACCGTTTTCTGTGCGGAATGTGTTTCCCCGCTAATGTCCGAAACATCAACATAAACAGTATAATTAAAAACGGGGGAATATTTCATAGGCTGGCTGCGGTCGGGGATTGCAGTAAATTCAACCTGAAAGGACCCATCCTGCTGTGTTTCCGTTTCCCCGAAAGCAATTTCTGCCTGCACTGATTGAGGATAATACCCTCTCCAGAAATAGCGGAACGGATAATAAATATCTCGTACAACCCTGTATTTTACTATCGCATGATCGACAGGATTACCTGCGTATGCCATTGCTTTACCAACGACTGTCAGCTTGCTGTCTAGTTTGTAACTACCCTTGACAGGATCAAACACAACTTCAAATTTTGGTCTTTTATATTCTTCCACGGTAACTCTTGCAATCCCTGATTCATTCAGAATACGCATATCCCCGGTGAGAATACCCATCGGGGCGGTAAAAGAACCATTGAAAGAGCCAAATTCATTGGTTTCCAACTGAAGTTCAGAGACCTTCTGGTTATTAACATCAAGGAATTGTACGGTGGTGCTTTTGTATTTTTGTATTTCATAATTTTCCCCGGTACGTTCAAGCAACACACCTTTAAAATAAATGGTTTGCCCCGGCCGGTAAATTGAGCGGTCGGTGAAGAAAAATGTTTGATCTGCCGGCCTGGCGGGATTTTTATGTGGCCGTGAAATGTAGAAAAAGTTAGGAGAGGTAAAACGATCGATATCAGTCATGAAATCCATTACCAGCCTGTTCGAGTGCCCATCCACGGCCGTGATAGTGAATGAGCCATTGTCATCACTCGTATAATTGCCTGCTTCAATAAGTTTGTATTCCCTGCTGCTGTTCTCATAATACTCCTTGTATACCTTGACCTTAACCCCGGCCATCTTGTTGCCGGCCATCCTGTCAAGTATATAAAACATCAGGTCGCCATTTTCTTTTTCATTGCTGATATAGCTAATGTTTGTGATCCAGAAATTGTTAACGCAGATCACCCCTTTACTTTTATCAAATGCAGGGTTGTCGGAGATCATCAGGCCATAGTATCCTTCGGTAAGCGGAGGGATTGCGATCTCTGTTCTGTGGGAGTTATGGTCTGCATCAACGGGCAGATCGACCGACCATTGCTTCACCGGCCTGATCTGCCTGTAATTATCAAGCTTGTTTTCATTATCCCAGGTGAGACGTTGATTCCTGTCTTCGGCAGGATCCAGGGGGATTACCCGCAAATAAATGCCGGAAACATTTTTAAATGTCAGGGATGAAAGGATGGGTTTCCCCGGAATACCGGCATATCCGACCTGGCCATCCAGGGTTTTTTCAAGGATTTGTTTTAATAAAGCTTTGCATAAGGCTGTTCCATAAGATGTTGGATATTCATTGATGGCATTCTGACAATACTCCGCCGCAATGATCTTATCCCGGCTGTGTTCATCTGAGTTGAGCGGATCATATTTATTTCCCGTACGATTGTAAAATGCCGCAATGTGATAATATACCTCGGTAACGGCTTCATTTCCCATATACATTGATTCCATCTGTTCGAGCGTATGCAGCAATAACTTGTCTTTTTCATCAAAGATGGCATGCTCATAAATAAAATCCAGCCGGCTTAGATCCAGATCGACGAGGGCAGAAGGATCTTTGTCGTTAAGATGAAATGCGATCAGGTCCTGATATAGCTTCAGCGCATGGAATTTCATGGAGAAGATTTCTTTTTCTTCCAACTTAAGTTTACTGAATGCATTGGCAATGTCGAGCATTTGCGGATCATCGACCTCAAACCTGATGGCCGGCCGGCTGCTCATGAATTCATCATTACGAAAGAAATCCAGTGCCTGCTGTGCCAGCAGATCGTATAATGAAGGCCTGAAAATGTTAAGGGAATCACCTTCGGATATGATGTCAGCAAAATCTGAGGCCGGTGTCATTTGAAGAGCCCCGGGGTTTTCAAGAGACTTATTTAATGCTTCAAAGATCTTTTCTGCAAATAACTTTTGATCCCATGTGGCCATATCGCTGAGTTCATAATCAACAACATTGGTGC